>CAZHLB010000005.1:0-27661 GCA_964533005.1 uncultured Saprospiraceae bacterium | reverse complement strand
GACAAGCGAATACGACGAGCCGAGCAAAATGACCAAACTCGAACTTACTCCCTTGACTGACATCCACTTGCGCTCGCATCTCGACTCCGAAATCGAAGCCAACGGCGACATCAAACGGGTCTGGATTTTCAGTGCCATTGCGCTTTTTGTGCTGCTCATCGCCTGCATCAATTACATGAATCTTTCGACCGCATACGCCGCCATTCGGGGCAAGGAAATCGGCATCCGGCAGGTTTCCGGCGCAAAGCGGGGCGAGTTGGTGGGGCAATTTTTGACCGAATCCGTGCTGCTGGCGCTGGTCGCAACGCTGCTTGCCGGGGCGCTGGTGAGCATGACTTTGCCCTTCGTCAACGACCTTTTTGGGCAAACGCTTCAAGTCAGCGGTGCGCAAGCGGGTTGGATGCTCGCAGGTGCGGCGGGTTTGGCTTTGCTGACAGGCTTGGCGGCGGGAGCTTACCCTGCCTTTTTCATGTCTTCGTTAAAACCCATTCAGGTACTAAAAAGTGGAGGCGGTTTAGCTTCATCGGGTGGCGGCGGCTGGCTGCGAAAAGTGCTGGTGGTCAGCCAGTTCACCATTTCGACCGTGCTAATTATTGCCACGATTGTCGTTTTCCGCCAACTCAATTTCATGCAGGACAAATCGCTCGGCATGAGCAAAGAGCATGTTTTGACTATGAATTTTTACGCCCAGCTCGCCCCGAAATACGAGAGTTTCCGCACGGAAATGCTCTCGAACACAGCCATCAAAAACATCACCCGCAGCAGCCGCATCCCTTCCGGTCGCTTGCTCGACAGCTTCGGACCGGCGAAGATTCAATTGGGCGCAGGCGACTCGCTGCGCCAAACCACTGCCGACCTCAAATTCATCACCGTTGACCACCGCTTCGCAGAAACCTACGGGCTGGGTGTCGCCGCAGGCAGGTTTTACGAAAAAGACGAAGGCAGCGACCGTTTCGAGTCGTTCGTCGTGAATGAAAAAGCGGTTGGCAAGCTCGGCTGGAAGTCGCCGGCGGAGGCGGTCGGCATGAAAATCACCTACGGCGGCAGGGACGCCCGGCTGGTGGGCGTGCTGAAAGACTTCAATTTCGAGTCGCTGCACCAGGAAATTCAAGCGATGATTTTCTTCATTCCACGAGACAGCACCTTCTTCAACGCCTTGAGTATCAAGGTGGACGGCTCAAAAACGCAGGAAGTCATCGCCCACGTCAAAGCGGTTTGGGAGCGGTTTCTGCCGGAATTGCCTTTCGACTACCAGTTTTTGGATGCCCAGTACGACCAGCTTTACGAGGCGGAACAGCGGCAGGGGAAAATCTTCGTAGGCTTCGCTTTGCTCGCCATTTTGGTCGCCTGCCTGGGACTTTTTGGCTTGGCGAGGTTCGTTGCGCAGCAGCGGGTGAAGGAAATCGGCGTGCGAAAAGTGCTTGGCGCAACGACACCCGGCATCGTCGGGCTGCTCTCGAAGGACTTCCTGAAATTGGTCATCGTCGCCTTGGTAGTCGCTTCTCCGGTGGCTTGGTATTTCATGAATAAGTGGCTGGAAAATTTTGCGTACCGCATTGATATTCAATGGTGGGTGTTCGTGGCGGCGGGAGCGGCGGCGGTGGCAATAGCGTTTTTGACGGTCAGTTTTCAGAGCGTGCGGGCTGCGCTGGCGAACCCGGTGGAGTCGTTGCGCAGCGAATAATTTGTCAAAACCCCCGCACATATTCCTCCAACTCCACCTCCTCGCCCAATTCCAATTTCTTCCGCAGCCGATTGCGGGTCTTCTTCACGCTGGGAGTGGAGATGCCAAGCATGGCGGCGATTTCTTTGGTGGTCAGGTTGAGTTTGACGAAAAGGAAAAGCCGTTCTTCCGCATCGGTGAGGCTGGGATGTTTGGAGCGAAGGCGTTGCAAAAAGCCGGGGTGCGCTTTTTCAAAATAGGCTTTGAACGAAGCCCAGTCTGCATCGGTCAGGATGTGTTGCTCGAAGAAGTTCGACTCGAAATCGGCAGGCAGAGGCGGCTCCGGACTCTCGGCGGGCGCTTTGGAGACGTGAGGTTCCAGCCCACTTGCGGTAAGCCAGCCAGCCTCCGGGATTTCGGCAGGCGCTTTTTGAACGGGCATTTTTTGCGCAACCAATTGCGTGTTTTTTTCCAGCAGGATGCGGGTCAGGTCTTCGAGCGTCTCCTTGTTTTTAGCCAATTCCTGCTTTGCTTGCCGGTTCAGCCACCACCAGCGCCAAAGACCGGCGACTGCCAGCACCAACACGAAAAAGACAGTTAGCAAAAGCTTTTCCACCGAGCGTTGGGCTTGGGTGAGAGCTGATTTGCTTCTTTCCAGTTCCAGTTCTTTTTGCTGCGCCTCATATTTGACTTGCAGTTCGGCGATTTTCTGCTGCGTTTCAGCGCCAATGAGGCTGTCTTTCAAGTAGTGGTAATCGTGCAAGTACAGGAATGCCTGCCTGTAATTTCCCATCGAATCGTAGAGCACGCTCAGGTTGGCGTAGTTGGTCATCAGGCTTTGCAGGAAGTTGTTTTTTTGGTTGATGTCCATGCACTCTTCGAGGATGGCTTTAGCCTCGGCGTAGCGGTGGAGGTATTTGTACGCATCCGCCAGGTTATTCTTCGCTTTGGCAATTTCCAATGGCTTTCCCAATTTTTGGAAGACGGCGATGGCACGCTCGTAGTTGCGCACTGCCGGAGCATAGCGCCCTGCCCAGGAATTGATGTTTCCGTAGTTGTTCAGCGCAGCGCCCAATTGGGTTTCGCCGCCGTATTTTTCAATGAGCGGCATGGCAATTACGTGGTAGCGTTCCGCATTTTCAAAATCTTGGAGCGAGCCGTACATCACGCTCACCTGTTCGAGGCTTTCCGCTACGCAAAGGCTGTCTTTCGCCTCGCCGCAAAACCTTGCCGCTTCCAAATATTCCTGCAAGGCTTCTTGGTATTTCTTCAAACGGGCGGCAACGATGGCTTGGCGGTGAACTACCCAACCTTGCCAGCCGGGGTTGCCGGCACGTTCGGCAATGCCCAAAGCATTCAGCAAACATTCGGTCGCCTTGGAGTAGTCCTGTTGATGGAGGTAGTCGTAAGCTAAGTAGAGGTGAGCGTAGAGTTGGCGCAAAGAGTCGCCTTCGAGGAGGGCTTTTTTCAAAAAATCCTGGTGAGCTTTTGCTTTTTCAGAAATGGAAAGCGTGGCTTCTTTTGCCACCGGGTTGGCTGCCTCCCAACCGGCTCTGAAATTGGTTTGCCCTTGAATGGAAATGGAAAATGCCAGCAGAAGGATGGCATGCAGGAGGTGAATGTTTTTCATTTGATATTGGGATGATGAAAGCTCAAAGGTAGCATTGACAAGGAAAATCAGCTTGTCACCCTTTTTGTCACCCCTGCTTTTTTCTGGTTTGCTGAAGTTTTTGCAGTGATTTGCGACCTGCTTGACACTACTTGGATTTTCCCATGGCAGCCTTATAAATCCATTGATGCTGCCCATTTTTCAACTGCTATAAATTCCAATCATTATGAACCTCCCGTTACTTACCATTCCGAGGCGCTCGCTTCAAATCAGCCTTTCCGCTTTCATGGTTTTGTTCCTCAGCCTGCCTGCTTTTTCCCAGAAAAAAGTCAACTGGCGGGAAAGGGGCGACAACAAAAACGCCACCTTTTACGAGGTGCAGCAGGATTTTTACGAATACTGGCAAGCGAAAACCCCGCAAAAAGGGCAAGGCTACAAAGTGTTCAAGCGGTGGGAAAACTACATGATTCCCCGCGTGTATCCCTCCGGCGACATGAGCCTGCCGTCCATGGCTTACGAGAACTTTATGCAATGGCAAAACGACTTGCCGGAAAATTACAATTCCTCGCTGCCGCCAAATGATTGGACGCCGCTGGGTCCTTTGACCGTTCCCACCGGCTACGACGCAGCAACGGGCAGAATTGATTTTGTCCGTTTCGACCCGACTAACAGCAATACATTGTACGTAGGCGCACCCGACGGCGGTTTGTGGAAGTCCATCAACGGCGGCACGACCTGGACGACGAACACCGATTTTCTAAGCATCATCGGCTGCTCCGACGTAGTTATTGACCCAACCAACACTCAAATCATGTATTTGGCGACCGGCAACTGGGAAGCCGACCGGCACAGCATCGGCGTCCTGAAATCCACTGACGGCGGCGCCACCTGGAACACGACGAGCCTGACCTGGACGGTTGCCGATGACTATGAAATCCGCAAGCTGCTGATGCACCCTTCCAACCCATTGATAATGATGGTTGCCACGGACGGCGGCATTTTCAGAACGACGGACGGGTGGGCGACGAACTCCTACGTGCAATGCTGCACCAATTTTTACGACCTGGAATTCAAGCCCGGCGACCCGAATATTGTCTATGCCGCAGGCCAGGAATTCTGGAAATCCATTGACAACGGCGCAACCTGGACACAGGTCACGACAGGACTGCCTGCCGCCGCCTCCGTTTCACGGATGGTGCTCGGGGTGACGGCTGCCGATGCCTCCTACGTCTATGCCATTGCGGGCAACACCACCCACGGCTACCTCGGCACTTACCGCTCTACCGATAGCGGCACTATGTTCTCCCTTCAATCTTCCACGCCCAACATCCTGGGTTATGAAAAAGTCAACCCCGGAGGAAATAGCGGGCAGGCAGGTCATGATTTGGCAATCGCCGTATCGCCTGCCAATGCCAATCTTGTGAATATCGGCGGCATTAATGCCTGGCAATCCACCGACGGCGGCGTCACCTGGACTTGTGTGGCTTACTGGCTCGGCGCCGACCCCGATTATCCGGGTGAGGGCCAAGGACCCCCTGATTATGTACACGCTGACGTTCAGGACATTCAATACCTGCCTGGAAGCAGCACGACCCTGTTCGCCACCGCCGACGGCGGCATTTACAAATCGGTCAACAACGGCGGCAACTGGACAAAACTCAGCAGCAACCTGTCGGTGGCACAACAAACAGGTGTAGCGTTGTCGGCGAGTTCACCCACTATAATCGTCTGCGGAGAGCAAGATATTGGTAACCTGAAACTGAATGGCTCCACTTGGAGTCGAATCGGCGGGGGTGACGGCGAAGACGCCTTTATTCACCGCAATGACAACAATATCATCGTCAGTTCCGACCCTTTCGGTAGTCATGAAATCTCCTTCAATGGCGGCTCAGTGAGAACACCCATTCTTGGCTTGCCTACCGGGCAGGGAAATGCGCAGTGGTTCAGCCCCATAAGCCAGGATCCGGTGACAGCTTCCACGGTCTATGCCGGCGGGCGAGTGGCTTTATATCGCAAGACGGATTTGTTTACCAACAATGATGGCGTTTGGGAAACCTTGGGCACGCCTCCCGGCACTGGAAACATCCTGCGGTTTGCCGTTGCGCCGAGCAATCCAAGTGTCATTTATGCCATCAAGCAAGATGCCGTGTCCAAATCCACCAACGCAGGCACAAGCTGGACGGACATCACGAGCACGTTGCCGGTTGGCTCGGCGATGCTATTCAATATTGCCGTTTCCAGCGCCAATGCCGACATCGTCTGGGTTACTTTTTCAGGCTACAGCGCAGGCAACAAAGTTTTCAAAACCACCAACGGCGGCACGAGTTGGGCGAACCTGTCCACCGGGCTGCCCAATATTCCCATCAACACGATTGTCTCCGTCAACGGCAGTTCCAATGATGCGGCTTACCTCGGCGCAGACCTCGGCATTTATTACATTGACAATTCGGCAGGCAGTTGGGCGCTGTTCAACACGGGCTTGCCCAACGTGGCAGTGACCGATTTGGAAATTTATTATCCTGAAAACAAGTTGCGGGCTTCTACTTACGGCAGGGGCGCTTGGGAAAGCGAGGTGCATTGCCTTGCCGACCTGACCATCGCAAGCAGCAACCCCATTCCTTTTGGCACTTACCGCTCGCAGGGAGAGCTGACCTCGCATAGCTCGACCGTTGCCAACGGCACCTCGGTCGTGTTTAAATCAGATACGAGTGTGCTGTTGACACATGATTTCGAGGTGGTGCTGGGCGCTGTTTTTGAAGCTGCCATTCAAAGTTGTGCGGTGATGATGATGATGGGCGGGAATTAATTGAGAGCGGTCTGCCAAATAAATTAAACGACACGCTCAGAATAAAACCGGCAGGGTTGCAAACCAGGCGTTGGGTTTAACTGTGGAAGAGTTCCCAGAAACGCTGGCAGGGTTGCGAACCCTGCCGGTTTTTTCATGAAATGGTTGATTGGGTTGATTAGCATTAACCCAATCAACCGGGAACATCCGGAAAATTTTTGCTAACGATTTTTTTTTGGCAAAGTAATTGACTTAATAAAATCATTCTACAGTTACCTCCCACGGTGATATTTCTTCCCTCCAATAAATTATCATCCTTGAACTGCTCTTTTTAAAACCACTTGCCGCAGTCTTTTGCGGCAAGTGGTTTTTCTTCCCCTCCCCGCTTTTTCCCGGAACATTGGCTACGCTTTTCTTTTGCTATAAACCCATACTGACAAGCATATTTCGGATACCCCTATAATTTCATTGCAGCCATTGCATAATGTGTGCTATATGCGTGGCATTCACCAATTTATCAAGCAACTAACAAAAACTTTGAACACATGAAGCAACATCTACTGGTCTTCCTTGGGCTGGCATTCTGCCATCTTCTTTCCGCTCAATCCAACAACCCTTGGATATTCAAAAGCGAAAGTCAACTCACTACCAAACAGCATCTCCAACGGCAAATTATTCCTGACGCTTATCGCACGGCACAACTCGACCTCGGCAGCCTAAAAACACTGTTGCAGCAAGCGCCGATGTGGCAAACGAATGAGGTGGAGAAAAAAGCCGTCTCGCTGACTTTACCCATGCCAGACGGCAGTTTCCAGGAATTTTCCATCCAGGAAGCGTCCGTCATGCACGCTGATTTGCAGAAAAAATACCCGCTCATCCGCTCCTACGCTGGCACCGGCGTGGACGACCCAACCGCTTACCTGCGCTTCGATTTGACCCCGGCTGGCTTTCACGCCATGATTTTAACGGGCATGTCGAGCGATGTTTTTATTGACCCATATTCCCAGGGTGACTTGGAAAATTATGTGGTTTATTACAAAAAGGACTACGCCGAAAAAGGCGATTGGAAATGCCTCGTCGAGGAAAATAGCAAAGAGCCAGTTGCCACCGGGACTGCAAAAGCAGGTGATTGTAAACTGCGCACATATTCATTGGCATTGGCTTGTACGGGCGAATATGCTGCTTATCATGGCGGCACTTCCACCCTTGCACTGGCTGCCATGAATACAACGATGACACGGGTAAATGGCATTTTTGAAAAAGACCTTTCCGTCACGCTGCAATTGGTATCGAACAATAATTTGCTCGTATATACGAACAGCTCCACCGACCCATATACCAATAATAATGGCAGCACTATGCTGACGGAAAATATCAATAATTGCAATGCCGTAATTGGCTCTGCTAATTATGATATAGGGCATGTATTTTCCACCGGGGGAGGCGGCATTGCTTATGTAAAAGCAGTATGCAGCAGCAGTGTCAAGGGGGGGGGCGTCACCGGGCGTTCCGCTCCGATTGGCGACCCCTTCAATGTGGACTATGTGGCGCACGAAATGGGGCACCAACTCGGCGCAAACCACGTGCAAAACAATGCCTGCAACCGCAACGACGCCACCGCCGTCGAGCCGGGCAGCGGCAGCACCATCATGGGCTACGCCGGTGTCTGCACGCCGAATATTCAAAGCAACAGCGACGCTTATTTCAATGCCATCAGTTTGGGCGAAATTGCTGCGCACGTCACCAGCACGGCAGGCAATGGCTGCGCCACTTCCAGCACCATCAACAATGCGCCGACCGCCAATGCGGGCGCTGATTACACCATCCCGAAATCCACGTATTTCGTCCTAACCGGCACGGGCACCGACCCAGACGCAGGGCAAACTTTGACTTATTGCTGGGAACAAATGGACAACGCCGCAGCCACGATGCCGCCGGTTGCGACGAGCACGGGGGGGCCCGCTTTCCGCTCGCTTGCGCCGAGCAGTTCGTTGAGCCGCTATTTTCCTAACCTGACCGCCATCGTGAACAATACGGCGCAGACCTGGGAGGTCTTGCCGAGCGTGAGCAGGACGATGAATTTCCGTTTCACCGTCAGGGACAACAAGGTGGGCGGCGGCTGCACCAAAGAAGATAATATGGTCGTGACCGTGAGCAGTACTTCCGGGCCCTTCGTAGTCACTGCGCCAAACACGGCAGTTTCCTGGGCGGGCGGCTCGACGCAAACCATCACCTGGAGCGTGGCGAACACGACCGCCTCGCCAGTCAGCGCCGCCAACGTTGACATTTTGCTTTCCACCGACGGCGGCTTCACCTATCCCACCACGATTTTGAGCGGTACGCCCAACGATGGCACACAAAGCGTCACCATTCCGAACAACCCCAGCACCCAGGCGAGAATCATGGTGCGGGGCAGCGGCAAGATTTTCTTCGACATTTCAAACGTCAATTTCACCATCACTTCAGGCTCGAACCCGCCGCTCGCTGTCACCCTTTCCAGCACGAATGTGAACTGCAACGGCGGCAGCACCGGCTCTGCCACTGCCAACCCGACCGGTGGCTCCGGCACGTACACCTACGCCTGGAGCAACAGCGCAACCACGCAAACCATCAGCAACCTGGCAGCAGCCACCTACACGGTCACCGTCACTTCGAGCGGCACAACTTCCACCGCCAGCGTAACCATCACACAACCAACGGTTTTGGCAGTCGCCATGAGCAGTGTCAACCCGACCAGCGGCAACAATGGCTCTGCCACCGCCACACCTTCCGGCGGAACTGGAATTTATACCGTGAACTGGTCAAACGGCGGCAACACCATGACCATCAGCAACTTAGCGGCTGGCACGTACACGGCGACCGTGACCGATGCCAACGGTTGCACCAAAACCGGCAGCGTGACACTGACGGCAGGCGGCAGCGCCGTGAAATTTGAATATGGTTTGCTGACCAACGTGACCAACACCTGGCAAACCGTGACCCTGCAAAATACCTACACAAACATGGTCGTCGTGGCAAACGTGGTCATGGCAAGCAGCACGGCAGCGACCTGGACGACAAGGATTCAAAATGCCACCGGCAACAGCTTCCAGGTGAAATTGCAGGTGGCTGGAAACGCAACAGGAGCGGCGGGTCCTGCGAATGTTTATTACATCGTGGCAGAAGCAGGCACGTACACGACTGCTGCAAACGGCGTGAAATTCGAGGCGAAAAAATTCACCTCCACCAAGACTTCCCGCTCGACCAGTTGGCTTTATGAAGTGCAAACCTATTCGCAGGCTTACACGACGCCTGTGGTGATTGGGCAGGTGATGACCTACGCCGACGCCAACTGGTCGGTGGCATGGGTCAGTTCGAGCAGCAACAAAGCGAATCCACCCACCGCTTCCAGCCTTTCCGTCAGCAAGCACATCGGTGAGGACGGCGTGAACACGACCCGTGCGAACGAGACCATCGGCTACTTCGTGTTCGAGTCGGGCACGGGCTTTATCAATGGTAAAAAATACCGAGCTGCCAACGGCGGCGACACTGCCAAGGGCACCGATAACAGCTCAACCGGCTATGCCTACACCTTGAGCGGCATGACGACGGTCGAAGCGGGTGTGCTTGGCGCTTGCGCCATGGATGGCACGGAAGGCTACGTGCCTGTCTTCGCCACGAGCACTCCCTTGACCGCAACCACCCTGAAAGTATGGGCGGAAGAAGACCAAATCACCGACTCCGAGCGCAGCCACACGACCGACCAGATTGCCTGGTTCGTGATTGGAACAGGAGCGCCCTTCAGTCCCGGCGAGACGCCTCAGCAAAGGCAAGAAGTTGGAAATGAGCCGCCTGCGTCCGATTTCGTGCTGGCATATCCAAACCCGGCAAAAGACGTGCTGACGGTGGAGTTCCAGCAAAACCTGCCCGATGGGCCCGAACTTATCCTCACTGACAGCTACGGCAAGCTCCGCCAGCGGCAGGTGCTCATCCCCGCCGAGCCGGGGATGCGGGAAGCAAAGTTCGACCTGAGCCAGCTTGAACCGGGGGTTTATTACCTGCAAATCTTCGAGGGAGGCAACCGGCGGACGGCGAAGGTGGTACGGATGTTGGAGTGAAACGGACGTACTATTAGAATGATAAAATACCACGTGATGCGAGGCGAGCTGCGGCTTGTCTCGCATTTGTTTTTTGGGGTGGAAGCGTTTGGCAGTGTTCAACCATGATTGTTAATCATACTTTTGTACGATTGACAAAGCCATTCTTCCATTTTACTTTTGCCGCCGACCTGTCGTTTCCAATCCTGTCGAAATAGCTCCGCATCAATATGAACCCAATGATTTCTTTCCATTTTGTTTATCCCAACAGGCAATTAAGATGCCTCTCTCTCTCTCTCTCTCTCTCTGGGTGAGTGGGTCGGCATTCCTGATTCAATCGCCTTCGACCGCCTGATTAGTGTCATTGGATTCGCATTCATGAACTTCCATCTAATCTTCTCCAAATCATTCATAAAACCGCAATTCCAATGAAATCCAATTCAGACACTCTTCTCTCTGCTGCCCTCACACGGGAACAATTAGCCCTTGGTTATGGCTGGAGCTACCGCGCCTTCCGAACCCGGCTCAAAACGGACGGGGTGGTGAAACATTCCAAAGCGTTAACTCCCAAAGACTTGGAGCGCATCGCTGAAAAATATGGTCATCCGCCCTTCCCGATGCTTCCCCAAAAAACCAAGCGATGAGGCGTGCTTGCCATTTTTTGCCACTTTTTGCCGGAATTCGGCTTGGTTGGCAAACTCATCAGGGGCAACTTTGCCGATGAACTTATTCGTTGTTTCAAACCTGCGAACGGACTGTCGCAAGTTTGGGCAACAAAACCTTTAAACACACGGTCATGACAAACTTGAACAGTTCCGAAAAGAGAGATGTGCACCTGCACAATTCCCTCAAAGGCATTGCAAGAGCCTTACTTGCTGCGATTTTACTGACATTTTCCACGTACTCATCCGCTCAAACTCAAAACTGCAACGAGCCCGCAGTTCAGTACACAGCGAACATCGTGAACGGCAATCTCGTGTTTTCGGTCACGAACTTCGACCCGACTGCCACTTACACTTGGACTTGGAATATCAATGGCATTCCAGGAGGTCCTGTACCGGGTGAGGATGTCACCATCCCCATGCCTCCCATTCCCACTATCTTCACAATTTCACTGAATGCCAGCAACGAGTTCTACAATCTTTCCTGCCAGAGCGTTGTCAGTCTGGCAATTAGTTGCGGACGGGCAGGGTTTTCATACGAATACACCGACTGCGACCAAGTGTGCTTTACGCCGGACAATGCCAATGTCGAAAGTCATTTTTGGGACTTTGGAGACGGCTCTTATTCCAATGAAATTAACCCTTGCCATCAATATTCGAGCAATGGTACGTACACTGTTTGCCATGCCGTTTCTTCTGGTGGAAGTGCTATCGGCGATATCCAATTCAGCTTTTGTTATGAAGACATAGGAATTAATTGCGGTCCGGGCGGCGGGTGCACTTCTTGTTTTTCGGCAACAGACATGGGGGAATGTTGCAGGCTAAAAGTCTGCTTTCAAAGTGCAACAACAGACCCAACTGCCGTGCATTTTTGGGATTTTGGGGACTGCCACACCAGCACGGAAGCCAATCCCTGCAACTACTACGACAATGTATCCATTTACCCTGAGCCTTTGGGCACGACCAGTGTGCAAGTTTTGCACTGCGTGACCATAAGTGGCATAACGGAGTGTCATACACAGACCGTAACTTTTCAACCCCAATTTTATGGCATTTATGCGGGCAGCCCGGATGCAGTGACTCCGCTCACTGTCACTGATTGCTTCACGGGAGAACTCTTATTCCCTGGTTCTGAAATGACGGGCCCCTACTTGGCAAACCCTCCGACCAAGCTGGAAATCCACGTGGCAGGCGAGTTGCAAATCAATAAAGGCTACACCTTTAAAAATGACATTAACTTTTGTTTAGACCCCTGCGCCGGAATGACGACGCTTCACCATAGAAACTTAACCTTCGACGATGGAGTAAGCCTCGACAATAAGGATGGTTGCCCTTTGTGGAGAAGCATTGACCTGGGCTTTCAAAGCCATTTGACGACGTCTAATGACATTTCCATCAGTAGTTCATCGTATGGCGTGAGGCCTGGCGACAATTCCCTGGTCAGCATGAGCGATACTTATTTCTGGGGGAATTACGTCTGCATGCTTGCCACCCGCCCGTTCACCTTGGTAAAGTTTGACAAAAACCAATTTGACGGCAATGAGGAAGGTGCTCCTTTAGACCCTCGTTCATTAGCTTGCTGGGAGGGTTTGCCCGACCTTCCCAACGCCCCTTTCACACAGGCTCAAGGCTTTGCAGGCATAGTGACGGACGGCATCGAATTTACCATTCCTGCTCCTGTAGAGCCTCCGTTTGCCGGTCTGAACCTTTTCAGAGACTTAGCCATAGGCATTCGCATGACCAACACCAACGCAACCATCCGGCGGTGTTTTTTTCAGAATATCACGGATAATTTTTACGGCAGTTTCGGCGGCGACGGCATTCGCTTTAGGGATGTGACCGGAAGCCATTCGTTGACGCAAACGGGCTTGGGCTTGGACGTTTTAAATTCGCCCGTTACTTTCGGAAACAGCACCCGGGGCATCCATGTGATTTCAGACAATGCTTACAACACACTTGTTAAAAGCCAAAATAATCAGATGAATGGGGTGAGAGTGGGCTATCGGTTCAGAATCGAAGGCGGTACGCTTGCACCTGGCAGCTTTGTTCGGTCGAACACCATCAACAGCAACGTAAACGGCATCTGGGCTAGCATCAACAACGCCGAATGGGGCGTCAGCCACCTGCTCATCACCGCCAATGAAATAAACCAGAATGGGGAAGGCGGAGACGGCATCCTGATTGAAGACCTATTGCCAAGCATCAGTTCGGGCAGCCAGGATATTGATATTGTTGACAACATTATCAATTTGAACTACGGCAGGGCTGGCATCGAAACGAGCAATATCCGAGGCGCTCTGATTTCTGAAAATGACGTGGAAATTTTCAATGGCGACAACGATGAACATTCGCCTTTGGGCATTTACCTCAACGGAGGCAGAATCAATACGGTGAATTGCGCCAATTACGTCCACGGGCATCTTCTGCAAACAGGCGGCGTACAACATGGAATTGTCACCGATGCCAGCCGGGACAACATCATTACCGACAATATCTTTGAAAATACCCGCATTGGCATTCAATTCAGGGAGTTTTGCGGAACGGGAACGGACTTGGGATGCAATACGATGGAAACCCATGATGTGGGATTGGATTATTGGGGAGTAGGCACAAGTGCTGGTTTTCAATACAACAAAGGGAATGCTTGGATAGGAGATTGGAGCAATAGTACGGGAGCGAGGCATTTGGGAAGTAATAATGATATTCAGCTTTCACTTTATAAGGCAAAGACAGGCACAAATCAATGGCCCCCAAGTATTGATGCGCCTAATAACTCTGGTACTCCTTGGTTTTCTTCGGGAACTTATCGTTCCTGCATAACTTCCTGCGTTCAAATATCCAACCCACCAGATGGATTAAATCAGGGAGACAGCACGATAGCTAACACAGGTTTTAATGGCAGTGCAGCATACAACTGGGATGCTCAACGCTATCTGTTTGAAAAGTTGCGAGAGAATCCGGATTTGGCTACCTCCAACAGTCTGATGACTTCTTTTCTCAATACTGAAACCAATACCACAGTAGGATTGCTTTACAACACGAGGCTTCAAACCGACACCCTCTTGACATTACCTGCAACTGAGCAAAACCTGTTGGCGCAAAACTATGCAGCTATCAGAAATACTGAAGACAGCATCCGGTGGATAGACAGTTTGCTGGTAGTTGGCATATACGTTGTGTCAGGCGATTCACTTGTAAATCTCCGCACAGCTTGGACGGACAGCATTAGTATTCACAGTGCAAGCAACCTGCAAATCCGTACGCAATGGATGGCTGACCGGACAGCAGGCGCACCCGCTGCAATTGCCTCGAATAACCAAATAACCACAAGCAGCGACCACGACCAGAACGAGAAAACCCTCCATCACATATTCCTCAATACCACGCTGAAAGGTCTGTCGCTTACCCTGGCGCAAAAGGGACAAATCCGCAGCATTGCAGAACAATGCCCCCAAGACGGAGGTCAGGTAGCCTATTGGGCAAGAGCATGGTACCACGCAGAAACAGGCATTCATGTTCAACCGGATAGTTGCCAGGATGCCGGTGAGGAAAGAAGCAGTGAAGTAGTGTCAGAAGCAGAAGCACCGCAAATAGCTAAGGTGACTATAAGTCCCAACCCTGCCAACGACGAGTTGAATGTGTTTTTCAGCCTCCCTGACAATTGGGGAGATGCAAAAATCATACTTTCCAATAATTTAGGGGACGTTCTCATAGAACAAGAAGCTAATGCGGAAGCAGGCTTTGCCAAGTTGTCCGTAGCTTCCTTTCCTAATGGCACTTATTTCCTGAGTGTTGTCTCAGGAAAAAGAAAGCTCACCGTCGAAAAAATCGTCATTCTTAAATAGATGGAGTATTCATGGGTAGCCTTGTGTTAAGCTCTGACAAGGCTACCCTTCAATTTAATTTGCCATGAAATCATCTCTCTTCATTTCTATATTTCTGGTCATTGCATTAAAAGCAACAGGTCAATGGTACGACAACAATTGGATTTTAGGATATGATTTTGAAAGCAATGCCAGCCTGAGCGAAACGATGAAATTGAGTTTTGACAATCAGCAAGTTGCAGTTAAAAACTTCCCTTTGAAACTCGACTTTGCTGCTGCTAACCTTACCATAAGCAAAGAAAATGGCGACTTCTTTTTTTATACGAATGGCATTCGAATCCATGACAATATGGATAATTTGATGCAAGGCGGAGACAGCTTAAATTTTGGGACAAAATGGCCGGGGTATGCCATGTATGGTTATCCAGTTCAAGATGGGATAATTATGATGCCTTTAAATGATAGTATTTTTTTTCTGCTTCATCTATTGGTAGAGTACAACTTTGAGTTTGGTCAAACATTTCTGCCTGCTCTATTGTACTCCATCGTTAATAGCAACATAGGAGAAAAAGGTTCTGTTATTCTAAAAAATAAATTAATTAAAACTATTGTAGATTTCGAATTTCCAGCAGCTACAAAGCATGCTAACGGACAAGACTGGTGGATAATAGTTCCTCATTTTTTGGAAAACAAGTTTTTTACTTTTGGACTTGCACAAGGAGAAATAATTGATACTCTGACACAACACATAGGGTATAAACCACCATGGCAAGATTCGATGGATTTATCTGGTCAGAATGTTTTTTCACCTGACGGTTCTATATACGTTGACAACGATGGAAGAAATGGCATTAGAATTTTTGATTTTGACAGATGTACTGGCGAATTGAGCAATTTCCGTTGGATTCATCTACCACTAACTGGAAATTTATTAACCTTTGGCGCTGCCATTTCTCCCAATTCCAGATTTCTCTACATTACTTCCAGAGAATATGTAGAACAATACGACTTACAAGCAAATGACATCGCTGCATCTAAAGAAATTGTTGCCGTTTATGATGGCTTTCAGTTACCCTCAGAGCTTCCAACCTATTTTTACAGTATGCAGTTGGCTCCCAATGGGAAAATAATCATCAATGGTGCAGCAACGAAGTATCTCCATGTCATCAATCATCCAAATGAAAAAGGAATAGCCTGCGATGTAAGGCAACATATCTTATCGCTACCCCAGTACACATTTTCAACGCCCATCTATCCCCACTACCGCCTCGGTTCCATAGACGGCTCCCCCTGCGATACACTCGGCATAGACAACCACCCCCTCGCCCGCTACACTTGGGAAGCAGACACGGTAAATTCATTGCTCGTACAATTCACAGACAACTCTTTTTACCAGCCCACCCAATGGTCTTGGGATTTCGGCGACGGGGGAAGCAGCAACGAAATCAACCCAACTCACACTTTTCCGGCAGACGGAACCTACACAGTCTGCCTCACCGTGAGCAATCAATACGACAGCGATACCTGGTGCCAGGCAGTAACGGTTGGCGCAACCTCGACTCAAGAAGATGCAAGCACAGGAGTGCAATTGTCAGTCTATCCCAACCCTGCCAGCGATGTCATTCATCTGTCTTGTCAGCTACCGCCAGGCAAGACGGCAACCTGGAAACTGTTTGATGCGCTTGGGAGAGAAATAAAATCTGAAAGATTGCAGGCAGGCATAACCGCTCGGACTTGCTCGCTGGAAGGAGTGCCCTCCGGCATGTATTTCCATCGCTTGGAAATAGATGGGGTAGTGATTCAGGCAGGCAAATTGACAGTCGTTTCCGACAAAAAATAAAGCGAACCGCTGCGCAAACAGCGATTCGCCGTCCAGTTAACTTTTACATTAACCTTTAAACACGTGCAAAAGTATGAAAAATCATGCAAACGCAACCACCTGCGCCATCGGCGCTTCCACTTTCGTCCAACACGGGAAGCCCTTGAAAAAAGGTAAAATCCAACTCCTTGCCGCTCTCTTTTTGGGGTTTGCCCTTCTTTTGGCAATCCCAGGGAACAGCCAAACCAACTGCCCCTGCATTGATGGGGACAGCTACGAAGTAGGTGACCCCGAAAATCCTACCAGCGTGACAATTGGGAACAGTGGCTTGCCTTCCGTCAGCTTGACCAACGGATGCGTTGTCGTTTACGGCAAACTGGTCGTCAACCAAGACTACACTTTCGATGGCTGCCTCCTCGTGATGGAGGCTGGAGCGGAAATAGAGGTGACTGTCAACAGTAAGTTGACAATAAAAAACGGAACGCTCCTGCGAGGATGCGAAAGGATGTGGAAGGGAATAACTATAAAGTATTCCAGGTTAGACATGGAGGGAAGCACAATTAAAAATGCAGAATATGCCGTTAAAGCTGAACACAATTCAAGAATTCGAATGGTGAATAACACCTTCGATGCCAACTATGTTGGGCTATTAGTACCGGCTTGGTCGCCTTCCTTCAACACTTTCATTTCCTTTCTCAATAACACTCCCGGTGATTTTAGCAATAATCGCTTTCAGTTTCAATCTCCTTATTTGCCACCCTATTCTGGGCAGACCTCTAACCCATACATTTGGCCCTATGCAGGTATCTTGCTCGAAAATACAAGAGACCTGACCATTGGGCATCTTCAAAATGGAAGCATTGTCAATTATTTTGACAACTTGCGCTATGGGATTATTGAAAAAGCTGGCTTCAGGAACGAGTTTTCAGGCTGCCAAATGACTAATCTCGTCTCGCCCGACCCTGCAATTTTAGACGGCACAGGCATACTAATTGAGAAAAATACCGGTAAAACGACTGTTCAATATTGCACTATGACAAACGTATGGAAGGGTATCAGGGGAATCAACAACTACAAACTGGATATACTTTCCAACACAATGGCTGAGATAAACGCTATTGGAATTCACTTAACCGGAGGGAAAAATAGCCTTTTGATTGAAAGCAATAGTGTTAGCATTAGCATGAATGCAACTGGAGGAAATTGCATCGAAATTTCCAATTTTAGCAATGGCACGAATCCAATTGAAATAGAAGGCAACACGTTGTCTCTTAGAAACCAATCTGGCGTTCACGTTTCTTTGGTAGAGGGGAGTATCAATATGACGGAAAACAAAATATTTTTCAATCACGATACTCCTTTTGCAGCATCCCATGGTGTTTTTCTGAATAACGCATCGGGACCTACCCTTATTAAGAAAACGGAGATAATGTTCCCCAATCCCAATGCTTGGGCTTCCGCAGGAATTTATCTAATTGATAGCCCACAAGCTCAGGTAGTCGACAATGAGTTAATGGGGCCATCCTCTGCCGATAATTTTCAGTATGGAATTGTTGCGTCTTATTCGGCAAACAATCTTTATTGTTGCAACAACCTGGCAACCTCCCGAATAGGTGTATTTTTTGACGGGCTATGTAACGATACTCGCTTAAAAAATACCACGTTTGGCAATCATACCATAGGTATGTTGTTGTCTTACGGTCAAATTTCACCACAATCCAACTATGGCAATGACTGGAGCTATGCGAATACGACGAAGGATGCAGTGTACTACGGTGATATTCAATATATCCCTTACTCAAGTTTTATTACAGACCCCGACTTGGTTCCGAATGGATATGCAAAAATAGAGGTGCCAGCTGGAGCAATGCCCGAAGAATGGTTTTCTTTCCAAGGCACCGACCCCACTTGTCAGAATTATCCTGCGAGCACCTATTGCGGCGAGCAACCCTTTAATTTGACTGGCGATGAACCAACTGAATTTACCGAGTTGAATGACCTGGATTTGGATGCGCTTTCACCTTATCAGGGCGCCGACCCTGCGAGGAAAGTCCTGAAGTGGGAAGCGCAACGGTATTTGTACGACAAGTTGCTGGAAAATCCGGCATTGGTCAATTGGAACAGCGAAGTCTCCAGCTTTTTTACGGGAGCACAAAATGGTTTGGTCGGTCAATTTCATCAGGTGCAGAATGGCATCCGCCACTTGTTTTTCCCGCCAGACAATCTCATACAAGAATATAAGGATTTGCTTCAGAATTTGGATAGCCTTAGTGAAGCAATGTTGGAAATCGAGCAGCAGCTTTTGACAGCAAGTGAAGCGGAGAAAGCCATTCTGTTTGGGCAATGGGACTCGCTCGCCCAACAAATTAGCCCTTTGATTGGCGACCTCGATGAATTAGAATCGGAAATTGCCACGTGGAGGGCAAGCCGCATCGCACAATTGCAAACTTTGAACGCTGCCATTTCGCCGGTGGAAATTTTCCAGGAATATGAAAAGACGATTTATGGGATTTACCTCGAAACGGTTGCCCAGGAAGTTTCCGAGTTTTCCCCAACTCAGAAAAATATCGTGGACAGCATTTCTGCCGAATGTCCATCAACAGCTGGCAAGGGTGTGAATTGGGCAAGGAGCCTGCGCCGCATTTATGAGCCGGAATATGCGTGGGGCGTCGATGAGTGCGGCGAATCGGAGGAGCGTTCTGCCGAACAGGCGGCACAAGAAGTCAAAACCGAGGCATCACGCTTGTTTCCCAATCCGGTTCGTGAAGTCTTGAGTATTCACCTGAGCGAGCCATTGTCCCAAGAGGGAACAGTTTCCATTTATGACGTTAACGGAAAGATGGTGCTAAGTGAAAAACTCGCGGCACAGTCGGCTGAATTCCAGGTAAATATCCAACGCCTTCCGGCAGGAATTTATCTCTGCGAGATAAAGGATGGGCAGCAAACCGTACATTCCAACAGAATGGCAATTGCTGACTAATTTAATTAGCCTTCCTTGTCTAAAAGAAGCGTAGGTGATGCAGGTGGAAGTCTTTCAGGACTTCCACCTTCCACCTGTTCTTTCAATTCATTCCATGAAAAACTTTATTTCCCTCTACTTTCTTCTTTTGGCAGTAACGGCGCAAGGGCAAAAAGAAGACTACGTTTGGATGATTGGCAGCAATGCTCCGCCAGATAGCGCCTATGCTACTTCCGTAATTGATTTTAATTCTATACCACCTAAAATTGCCTTAAAATATAAGTTTATTGGTTTTGATAGAACTAACGCCAACATATCCGATGCAAATGGCAACCTCATCGCTTACACAAATGGTGTCCACCTATTTAATTCAGAAGATGAAATAGTACAAAATGGAAGTAACTTTTATCCTTCAACCACTTATGCTTATGGCTACGTAGTACCGCAAGCTGCGCTTTTATTGCCGTTTCCGGACAAACCTAATTTATTGGTTTTTATTTTATGCGGGATGGTTGACTATTATTATGAACAAGTGCTTCGTCCGGGCTGTAGTCCTTTAACCTACTCCATTGTAGATATGAATGAAAACAACGGCAATGGGAAAGTAATAGAGAAGAAATCAGTGTTATCGTCAGACACTTTGTTGAATGGTCAACTGACAGCAGTAAAACATGGCAATGGCAGGGATTGGTGGATAATTGGAGATCCCATGCATGGAAGCAACACCTATCATAAGTTTTTGCTCTCACCGCAAGGAATTGCCTTGCACGATGAGCAAGCGATTGGGGAAATTGTTCATCCCGGGTTGGGTCAAGCAGCCATTTCACCTAACGGAGACTGGATTGCTTTATATGAATGGTATGGATTGGCAGGTGCTACCGACACCGAAATCAACCTTTACAAATTCGACCGCTGCTCCGGTCAATTAAGCGACCATCTGAAGATTTTTTATGCAGAAGGTCTTCCCGGCGGCGTGGCTTTTTCCCCCAATAATCGCTTTATGTATATTGCTAATTGGGACAAAATATACCAATTCGACCTCCAGGCAAGCGATATTCCCGCCTCCCGCATCACCGTGGCAGAATACGACGGCTTTCTCGATGAACGGGGATTGCCGACTCGTTTTTTCAATATGAAGTTGGCGCCGGACAATAAAATTTACGTTAACATCTCTAACGTTAACTCTCGTTACCTGCACGTGATTGACCAGCCAGACTCGGTGGGCGTGGCTTGCAATGTCTTGCAGCACAGCGTTTTACTGCCCACCTACAATACATTTTCCATTCCGCATCACCCGGTTTACAGGCTTGGTGTACTGGAAGGAAGCCCCTGCGATACTTTGACCAGTAGCATAGTTGACAATAATCTGCCGGAATCGAAAAACTGGACGGTATTTCCCAATCCTGCAAGTGGAGAGATTACAATAAAGTCCAATCAGGCATTATCAGGTAATTTATCAATTTGTGATATAGCAGGAAAAACGCTGTTCTATCTGCGAATGGAAGGAAGTGAAAACCAATATTCCCTCGACGTAACTTCCTTGCCGCCCGGCATTTATTTCTTGCTTTTTAAATCAGACGATAAAGTCAGGTTATTTTTCCAAAAACTGGTAATTTCCAAGTGAGCGGCTGACCATTCCGAAAGTTGGAAGCTTTCGGAATGGTTGCCTGCACTTCCCGATGAGCACAAAACTTCAAACTGAAATCTCTACCTGCTTTGCCCATTCCCCTCCCTCCCTTACTTTTGCCCGCCCTTGCACCCCTTCTTTTCGATTTCCCCCTTGCCCGAACATTGTTCCCTTTTTCCACCTTCCCCGTTTTGACATTTCAAAAGCTCCGTGCAACCCGCAAAAATTTA
This sequence comes from uncultured Saprospiraceae bacterium, assembly GCA_964533005.1. Lineage (GTDB taxonomy): Bacteria > Bacteroidota > Bacteroidia > Chitinophagales > Saprospiraceae > UBA6168. The sequence continues at coordinate 6,407 of CAZHLB010000005.1, read as the reverse complement.
TGTTACCTAAGCCAAATCATCTCCACCGCTGGCACTGCAAACACCTCCCAGCGAATCCAACCCATCTGAAGAAACTACACGTGGACAAGCATTTTCATAGTGATTAGTGATTGGTGATTAGTGATTGGATTGCCCAATCACTAATCACCATTCACCATTCATCATTAAATCAACCTTTATTCATGAGAGCATCGTACCTGGCTATGTTGGTTTGGCTGCTCGCCGCCAGCACTTCCCTTTTTGCCCAAACCGGTTCCAGCCCGACCAATCCCTGGGCAATCACGTCTGAAACGGCTTTGAAATCCAACGCCGAAAAGCAACAGAAGCGGCAAATCATTCCGCAGCAATACCAGACCCTGCGGCTGAATGTTGCCCAAATGAAAACCCTCCTGGCGGAAGCGCCGCTCTGGCACACCGAAGCGGCGGAGAAAAAGGCAGTCTATCTGACCTTCCCGATGCCCGACGGCAGTTTCCAGGAATTCCGCATCGTGGAAGCGCCCGTGATGCATCCCGACCTGGCTAAAAAGTACCCGATGATTAAGTCCTACGCAGGCACGGGCATGGACGACCCGTCGGCTTACGCTCGTTTCGACTTCACGCAGCGGGGCTTTCACGCCATGATTTTGGGCGGCGAAAACGGCGACGTTTTCATTGACCCGTACTCGACGGCGGACATCGAGCATTACATTTCTTACTTCAAAAGAGATTTTTTCAAGGATAGCGCCTGGGAATGCGTTTTCGATGAGGTGAACAAAGGCGCAGGCAAGATTCCGCTCGAACCTTTCAGCAAGGCGGGCGACTGCAAGCTGCGCACCTACACTTTGGCGCTGGCTTGCACCGGCGAATACGCTACATTTCACGGCGGCACGGTGCCCCTGGTGGCGGCAGCCATGAACACTTCCATGACGAGGGTGAACGGTGTGTTTGAGTTGGACGCCTCCGTTCACATGACCTTGCATCCTAACAACGACCTACTTATTTTCCTCAACGCCAGTAGCGACCCATACACAAACAACAACGGCAGCACGATGCTCGGTCAAAACCAAACCACTTGCGACAACGTCATCGGCAATGCCAACTACGACATTGGGCACGTCTTCTCGACCGGCGGCGGCGGCGTGGCTTACCTCGGCTGCGTTTGCAACAGTTCCAACAAGGCGGGCGGCGTCACCGGGCAGTCCAGCCCCATCGGCGACCCCTTCGACATTGACTACGTGGCGCATGAAATGGGGCACCAATACGGCGCAAACCACACCCAAAACAACAACTGCAACCGCAACAACGCCACCGCTATGGAACCTGGCAGCGCCTCGACCATCATGGGTTATGCTGGCATTTGCGCACCCAATATCCAGCCGCACAGCGACGATTATTTCCACGCCATCAGCTTGCAGGAAATCGCAGCCGAAGTCACCAGCGGAACCAACGGCGGCTCCGGCAGCGGCGGCAACGTTTGCTCCACCAACACCACCATCAATAACCCGCCGACTGCAGCAGCAGGCTCGGATTACACGATTCCGAAGTCAACGCCTTTCGTGCTCACCGGCACCGGCACCGACCCCGACGGCGGGCAAGTTTTGAAATATTGCTGGGAACAAATGGACTTTGCTGTGGCGACCATGCCGCCCAACCAAAACAATACCGGCGGCCCCACCTTCCGCTCGTGGAAGCAAGTGCTTTCGCCCTCCCGCTATTTTCCAAAATTAGACTCTCTGGTGGCAAACGACCCGATGACGTGGGAAGTGCTGCCAGCAGTGGGCAGGACGCTCAATTTCCGCTTCACCGTGCGGGACAATTTCGCCGGCGGCGGTTGCACGGCGGAAGACAACATGATTGTCACCGTGAACGGAACGGCGGGTCCCTTTGTGGTGACTGCGCCAAACACGGCAGTGAACTGGCCCGCCCTCTCTCAACAAACCGTCACCTGGGACGTGGCTGGCACGACCGCCGCACCGGTGAGCTGCGCCAACGTTGACATTTTACTCTCGACCGACGGAGGATTCACCTATCCTATTACCCTGGCGACGGCGACGCCCAACGACGGCTCGCAAACCATCAACCTGCCCTCGAACACCAGCACCACCGCCCGCATCATGGTGCGAGGCAACGGCAATATCTTCTTCGATATCTCCGACGTTAACTTCACCATTTCCCTCCCGGCGAATAATTTCATCTTCGACGTTACGCCCAATTCCGTGAGCATCTGCCAGCCCACCAATGCTATTTACACGGTCAATATTGGCGTTGATGGCAGTTTTTCCGGCAACGTCACCCTCTCGACGAGCGGCTTGCCGGCAGGCGCATCGGCGAGTTTTTCTCCCAATCCCGTCATCGTTCCTCCTCCGGGAACGAGCACTTTGACCGTGAGCGGTCTTGGCGGCGTCACGCCGGGCACTTATAGTTTCACAGTGAGCGGCACAGGTTCGACGGGAACGCAGTCTGAAACGGTGCAATTGATTGTCGGCTCGACGCCCGCCCAGACAACACTTTCGACGCCTGCCAACGGCGCAACCGCCGTTTCGCAGACGCCAACTTTGACTTGGAACGCCGTCTCCGGCGCAACTACTTACGACGTGCAAGTGGCGCTTGACGCAAGTTTCACCAACCTCGTCGTGAACGCCACAGGTGTCATCGGCACGAGCTACAACGTGACTACTTCGCTGGCAGCGAATACTTTGCATCACTGGCGGGTGCGGGCGATAAACTCCTGCGGCAACGGCGCTTATTCGACCACTTTCACTTTCACCACCGGCAGCACCACCTGCACCACTTTTGCCAGCACGGACGTGCCAAAAACCATCTCCGCTTCCGGCACGCCGACGGTCACTTCCATCCTTACCATCGCCCCGGCAGGCACCATCACCGACGTCAACCTGACCAACCTGAACATCACGCACACCTGGATTAGCGACGTGGTGGTGAAGCTGAAAAGCCCTGCCAATACGGAGCGGACGATGGTTAGCCAGATTTGCACCGACAACGACAACATGATTATCAACTTCGACGACGAGTCGGCGAATCCGTATTCGAGCATTCCCTGCCCGCCCACCAACAACGGCACGTACCAGCCCAACCAGACGCTTTCACCTTTCGACGGTCAAGCCGTGAATGGCACGTGGACACTGACCGTGCAGGACGTGGCAAACCAGGACGGCGGCACGTTGAATAGCTGGAGCTTGAACGTGTGCTACACGCCTTCAAATCCGCCGGTCTCCGTCACCATCACCAGCACCAACATTTCGTGCAACGGCGGCAACAACGGCAGCGCCACCGCCAACCCATCCGGCGGCAACGGCAGCTACACTTACCTCTGGTCGAACAGCGCTACGACGCAGACTATCAATAACTTAACTGCCGGAACTTACACCGTTACCGTCACCTCCGACGGCAATACCGCCACCGCCAGCACGACCATCACGCAGCCCGCAGTCCTCGCAGCCAACGTCACCGGCGTCAACCCGTCGAGCGGCAATAATGGCACGGCAACCGCAACGCCAACCGGCGGAACTTCACCTTACACCTACCTCTGGTCAACCGGCGGCACTTCGCAAACCATCACCGGCTTGGGCGCAGGCACGTACACTTGCACCGTCACCGATGCCAATTCCTGCACCGCCACAGGTAGCGTGACCCTCGTGCAAGGAGACCCGCCCGTTTCCGTCACCATTACCAGCACCAACGTTTCGTGCAACGGCGGCAACAATGGCAGCGCCACCGCCAACCCATCCGGCGGCAACGGCAGCTACACTTACCTCTGGTCAAACAGCGCTACGACGCAGACTATCAATAACTTAACCGCTGGAACGTACACAGTGACCGTCACCTCCAACGGCAACACCGCCACCGCCAGCACCACCATCACCCAACCGGCAGTCCTCGCCGCCAACGTCACCGGCGTCAACCCGTCGAGCGGAAACAACGGCACGGCAACGGCAACGCCAACCGGCGGAACGCCAGCCTACTCCTACCTCTGGTCAACCGGCGGCACGACCCAAACCATAACCGGCTTGGGCGCAGGCACGTACACTTGCACCGTCACCGATTCCCACGCATGCACGGCTACCAGCAGCGTGACGCTCACCGCCCCGGCTGCTTTGAAATTTGAAAACGGAACCTTGAGCGGCGTCGGCGACAACTGGGTGACTGTCAATCTTTCAAATTCCTACACGAGCATGGTCGTCGTGGCGACCGTCATCCAGCCGGGCAGCAGCAGCAACACGCCTGCCCTCGTGACCAGGGTGCAAAACGCCAGCGGCACAAGCTTCCAGGTGCGGGTGCAAAAAGCGAAATACAGCGGCACGACGACGGCAGCCACCGTGCATTGGATTGCCGCCGAAGAAGGCACGTACACCGTTGCCGCAAACGGCGTGAAGTTCGAGGCGAAAAAATTCACCTCCACCACCACCTCCAAAGCCAGCAGTTGGCTGCTTCAATCGAGAACCTACTCGAATAGCTACACCACGCCAGTCGTAGTCGGTCAGGTGATGAGTTTCAACGACGCCAACTGGTCGGTCTTTTGGGCGAGCCGTGCCAACAACGCCTCCAACCCGCCGAGCAGCACCAGTTTTTCCTGCGGCAAACACATCGCCGAGGACATCGTGAACACCACCCGTGCGAATGAAACCATCGGCTACATGGTCTTCGAAAGCGGCACGGGTTTCATCAACGGCAAAAAATACCGGGCTGCCCTCGGCTCCGACATCGTGCAAGGCACGAGCAACAACAGCGGCGGCTACAGCTACACCATTTCAGGCATGACGACGGTCGAAACAGCAGCAGTCAGCAGCGCCGCTATGGACGGAACATCGGAAGGCGCCTGGGGCGTGATGGCTGCCGCACCGACCAACACCACGCTCAAAACCTGGGCGCTGGAAGACGACATCAAAGACACCGAGCGCAGCCACACCACCGAGCAAATGGCATGGTTCGTCATCGGCACGGGCACGGCATTTGGCGGCGGCAGCGGCGATGAACAGTTGGCAGTTGGCAAGGGCAATAACTCCCCTTTAGGGGTCGGGGGTGAGCAACCAGGGGTACTTTTTGCCTATCCAAATCCTGCCAAAACGCAATTGACCGTTGAGTTCGAGCAAAAAGAAGAAACCGCCAATCTGGTCATCCTCGACGTGTTGGGCAAAGTGGTTTTGACGGAAAAACTCGACGCCGAAACTGGCTACCGGCACACAATTTTGGACGTGAGCAACCTCCAGCCAGGCTATTATTTCCTCCAATTGCTGGACGGAAAGGAGAGGCGGACGGTGGCTTTTGTGCGGGAATGAAAATAGGTTTAGAAGGTTGAGGAGGTTTAGATGGTTTAGCTCCCTAAACCATCTAAACCTCCTCAACCTTCTAAACTGAAAGGCTTCAGCTTTTTGTAAAAAACAACTCCCCGGAAGTGCGACAACTGCCGGGGAGTTTTTTTTGTGAAATTTGCGCCGCAAAATTGAATCAGGAGGGTGGGGTTTTCAAGGATATTAAGGATTGGAACGTCAGCCCGCCTACGTTTACGAAACTTTCAAAGTTTCGTAAACGTGGAGCCTGCTAACCTTTCCGAAAGTTTCAAACTTTCGGAAAGGTGTTCGCAAAAGAGCAAGGTTTCGCAAAAATTCTAAAGATGGAGGCAGGCGTCCCAATCCTTAATATCCTTTGAAATCCCAGGCATCCTAGTTCAAACTAAATCACCATGGCTACTCAAAAAAAAGCAACCAACTACCGTCAAATCATCATCGTCGCCGCCCTGATTCTTGCCGGGGCAAGCATGTTACTACCCTCGCTCATCTCCAACGTCGGCTTTCTGAGCAACGATAAGCCCGCTGCGCCAGTCAACGAGCCGCTCATCGCAGCGGAAGGTGAAAGTGCCCCAGCACTGAGCGACTATTCAAAGCCAACCATTGCCGGACCGGAAATCGCCGCACCTGCCACCGAGCCGCAGTTCATCCAGGAAGGGCAGTTGACTTTCGTCAACATCGCAAACGGCACGGACAAAAAAAGCATTGACATTGAAATCGCCGACAGCCCCTTGGCAAGGCAGACCGGCTTGATGTTCCGCAAGTCCATGAAGGAAACGCAGGGCATGCTTTTCGTTTTTGAAAAAGCCGAGCCGCAGGCTTTTTGGATGAGAAACACGCACATCCCGCTCGACCTCATTTTTGTGAACGACCAAAAGCAAATCATCACCATCATCGAAAATACGGAGCCTTTCAATGAGCGTCCTCTGCCCTCGAATGGCAATGCGCAATACGTCGTGGAAGTCAAAGCAGGCTTCTGCAAAAAACATGGCATCGGTGTGAGCGACCAAATCAGATGGCAATAAGATGGTGATTGGTGACTGGTGATTGGTGATTGGGGCAGCCCAATCACCAATCACCAGTCACCAAAAACCAATCACGACAATGACTGAACGCAACCTG
>CAZHLB010000004.1:0-29990 GCA_964533005.1 uncultured Saprospiraceae bacterium | reverse complement strand
CGTTCCGAGACCCAGCCAATGAGCTTGTCTTTGATGTTGAAAGGCGTGAGTTTGGCTTCCTGCGAAATCAAAACCATACCTTTCTCAACGTCTCTTTTCATCACGAAATAGAACTCGAAGACGCGCTTGTCCGGCTCGGCTCTTTGTTTGTCGGGGTCGCTGTAAATTTTAATCCGGTCTTTCTCCTCTTGCTTTTTATGGATGACTTCATCAATGTTGTCCGCCCTGTTCAGCAGCAGGACTTTGCGGTTGATTTGGCTTTCGGGCGTCAGGACGCCGGTGTTCCAAAGCAGCATATTTTTTTTGTGCACCCAGCCCACGTCGGCGATGCGGTTGGTCATGTTCAACTCCCGCACTTTGCACTCCACGATTTTTAACCAATCGCCTTTTTCCTCCTCCACGTAGAAGTAATCCCGGAAGTAAATTTTATCAATTTCCCGCCCATTGGGCCCATCGTAAACCGGGTTGTTGTTGCGGTCGGAGATGACGAGCCAGGCGTCTTTCTTGCTTTTGGGGATGGTTTTGTCAATGAAAGCCTTGTAGTGCTCCGGTTTGTCGAACAAATCGAAAGGCTTGTAAAACGGCTCCGGTTTGCCCAGCACTTTGCCTTCCTGCGCTTGCAGGCGAGCGAAACAGACAAGCAGGAGCATGGAAAAAAGGACAGTCTTTTTCATTGGTATTAGATTTTAAAGGATGCCGTGAAAAACGGAAACCGTACCGCCAAACTCCAGTTTGGCGGAGGAAAACACGCCGCCAAACCGGAGTTTGGCGGTACGGTTTCACGCAAGCCAACCGGTTTTAAGGATTGTCAACAAAGCGCCTCAGCAAGCCGATGCGGAAGCCGATATGGGTGACGGAAAGGCTGCTCAGGTAGTGGCCGACCAGGCTTTGCCCGCCGTTGTAATAATCGAAGAAGCCGTTGCTATAATCATCGTCGTTGGGATATTTCAGGAGGATGTTATCGTCTCCCGAAAATTTCACGAAAGAGCCGATGTGGTAAGTTACATCCGCTCCAATCATCAGCGACCAGTTAGGATTGTTGTCGCTGAGGTGAAAAAAGGCGGTTGGCGACAGCTGGGCGGCGATGCCGAAACCGCTCACGTCCAAGTCCGTTTCCGAAGGACGGATGGTCCGGTTGTCTCCTATTAAAAACGGACCAAAGTATTTGTCATCTCTGAGCGCGTTATTGTCAGGGTTGATGGCGTCGGCTCGCGACGAATTAAATTCGGCTGGAAAGATGTCCGTTTTATACTTGCCCGATGTGCTTTCCAGTGTTGCCTCGCCGTACAAGAGAAAATAGGAAGGCAGCATTTTCGCCTGAAATATCAGTTCCGACATCTGCTTTTTCTTAAAGCGGAACCCAACGCCGATGGGCGCTTGGATAGATATTACGTCGAATTGCTCGGTTGCATTAATGCCTGAGCCTGTACGAGTATAAGGCTCTCCGGGCGTGCCTCCAGGGGTGACAGTGGCGATTTCGTCTAAGCTTGTAAAGCCATAATTTTCGATAGAAGCCGAATAATGACTGAAGTTGCCGCTCAGCCCCAGCGATAGGAAAGTGTTTTTGCCGGTAGCTTCCTTTTTATTGATGCGGTTGGTGAGGTATTCCAAGCCAAAGTAAGCGCCATACTTCCCCGTCACGCTAAAATCAGCGACAGCGCCGGGATTATCAGCCAGCCAGCCGCCGTAGCTTTTGCCAACGACCAGCGGCAGAAAACCGCCCAGGTATCCACCTTTGTACGAAGTATATTCCGCCTGCACCTCGCATTCGCCGGGGCGGCAAATGCGGATGATTTTTTGAATCCTGGCTCTTTTGAGGTTGTTTTTGGTGATGTCAATCCAAAGCTCTTGCTCCTGGGAGCGCCCGCCGGTGCTTTCCCGCACCTGGTTGTCGGTGTCTATGTAGTTGTAAAATTCTTTTTGAAGGCGCACCCTGGCGACCCAAAAATTGCCATCGTCTTTGATTTCCGCCAGCAACGGCTCTGCTACAACTACCTGCAAACCATGCACTTCCATGGTGTTTGCCACGTCGTTGTAATAAGTCTCCAGCTCGACGATGGACTCTTCTGTTACAAACTCCTCGTAATCTTTGACCAGCGTGGCATTGGATAGGAACATGTTTTTAAACCGGTTCACCGACTCCGAGGTGACTTTGTTTAGTTTTTTGTCCAGCAGCGGAGCGGCATCGGCGTAGTCGTTGATGAAATCGTTGATGGTTTCCACCACTGTTTCCCGGTCTTGCGAGGAAAGCGTTTCCGGGTAAAGGGCGCCGGCGGTTTGCAGCACCAGGTTCTGTCCCGAAAGCTGCCAGGCTGCCGCCAGGCTGATGCACAAAAGGATGTATAGTCTGATTTTCATGATTTGCTTTTTTTGTTTTGGTGATTAGTGAGTGGTGATTGGGCAAGCCCAATCACCACTCACTAATCACCAATTACTTGCCAGCGCCGACGATGAATTTCCGCACGCGGTAATATTTCCCTTGCTGGTCGAGCAGCGCCAGGGTGCATAACCCGGCGGCGGCGGCGGGTAATTCGACCTGCTCATCCAGAACGCCGCCCGGGGCGCTGACTTCCTTGCGCAGCAATTCTCTGCCCCAGACGTCGAGGACGAACAGGGTGAAATTTTCGCCGCTCAATGGGCTGGCTTTCACCCGGAAATTGCCGTCGTTGGGATTGGGAAAGAGCTGGAAGCCTGTTGCAACCGGTTCACCCGGTACTTCCGGCTCTTGCGGAGCAGCTCGGGAATAAGTTACGCAGCCATTGGCGTTGCAGGTTTTTACCCAATAAATGTAACCCTCAGTTAAAGCGCCGCCCGGTGCGTAGGCTTGATAGGTTTCTCCTACGAGTGGCACCATGATTTGCTCCGGGATAATCGTAGTTGAATCGAAATAGCCCCATTGGTAGCAGGTAGCCGACGAGTCCGTGCATATCAGGATGCCGTTGATACTCACCTTGTAAATAGAAGGGGCATCCGTTATTGCCGGGCTGTCATCCACCGTAACCTCAAAAACATCCTCGTCTTTACAGGTGGCATCCGCTCCCAAAGATTCCGTCAGCTTAATTGTGTAATCGCCGGGCTCCAGCCAATGTACCCACAGGATATCTCCTGTTGTCGTGGTTTTAAACCTGGTAGTATCGGGTGGGGATATTGTCCAGGTATAGATACTGGCGAGATTTACCTTTTTCGGCTTGTAGTAAAGCTGGCTGTTTTTACAGACCACAGCTAAATCGTCAGATGGCTCCACCTCGGTGGCATCTGGTATTGGGAAGACATGGATTTGGAAAGTTTCAGTAGGTCCTATGCCATTTGTACAATTCGTATTTGGAAGTTTAGGAGTGGCAGTAATGGTTACCAATTCTTCTTCATCCGTATTGGGTAGTGCAATTAGCACAGTGACTTCCCCTGCCGTGTCGTTGCCCACGTAGTTTAAAGTGCTCACGTAAATTGAGTCAAAAGCCTCAAAAACAATCTGAGCGCCCACTGTGCCCGTAAATGACGCACTGATGGTCTGCCCTGAGCAACCCTTTATTTCATCGTCAGGGAAAGTGTGAATTTTAGGAGAACCTACAATTGATACGGAGAATGTATCTGCCGTTCCGGTACAAACCAGCCCATTAAAGTTAATTTTGGGAGTAACGTTAAGAAGAGCAACGCCAGCGGTACCTCCTGCATCAACAGGACCTATTGTCCCTAAAGTAGTGCCTGAAGCTGGGATTTGAAAAACCGCCGGGTTATTATTGACCCAAGAATAACTGACCATCCCACCAAGCTGTTGGTCTATCGGCTTTATTGAAAATTGGAGGATTATATCTTCTCCAAAACAAAAAGCCGAATCCTGAACAGGAACCATATTCGGTCGCGGATATATCGCAACATCCACCGTTTGCCCTGGTCCGGTACATTCCAAACCCGTAATCGGAATGGTCTTCGGCACAACGGTATATTTCACCGTTTGAAGCGTGCCGGTATTATTTGAAATGGAATCCGTGATGACCGCATTGGCCCCGCCTGTTTGCTGGGTCGTGCTTTCCCCATCAACTTGGAGATTTTCCATGGCTATCCACGTAAAACTATTCGCAGGCGGGTCGCTGCTGAGAGCCAATGCCAACTCCGTTCCCCCGCAAATCGTATCCTTCGCCAAACTCGTCATCATCGGCAGCGGGCTTACCGTTTTGACCACGCAATTGCTGGCTGCCGAGCAGCTCACGCCGAGCAGCGTCGAAGTAATAACCCTTTGAAAATAAGTGGTCTGCGTCAAACCGGGAGGAGGATTGTACGTGCTCCCGTTTGCTCCGCTTATGTTAGCAAATGCGTCGCTGCAACCCTGCGTGTTGCTCTGCCATTGCCTGGTGATGGCGCCGGTTCCGCTTCCATCGTTGGGGCTGGTAATCGTGCTCGCATCCGAGCCGGAACAAATGGTTTGGTCACCCGCAATCATGCCCGGATTCACCTGGTTGACCGTAACTTCTACGCAGTTGCTGTTCGCCGAACAAGTCACTCCGTCCAAAGTCGAGGTGAAGACCCGGCGGTAGAAAGTCGTTTGGGTCAGACCCGGCGGTGCGTCATAAGTCTCGTCGTCTGCGTTGGCGATGTTGCTGAAAGTACCCGCGCAGCTACTTGTATTTTGCTGCCATTGATAGCTCGCCGTGCCGCCGGAGCCGGAGCCGCTGGCAGTGTTGACAAAGGCGAGCGGGTCGCCTGCGGTGCAAACTGCCTGGTCGTTTCCGACGCCGCCGCTGTTCACGGTGTTGACGGTTACAATCACGCAATTGCTGTTGGCAGAGTAGGGAACGCCGTTCAGGGTGGAGGTGGTCACCCGGCGGTAATATGTGGTTTGGGTCAGACCGGCAGGCGGGTTGTACATTGCAGCATTTGTTCCGGCAATATTGGAAAATCCACCCGAGCAGCCCGTCGTACTGCTTTGCCATTGATAACTTATCGCCCCATCGCCGCTGCCGCCTAGAACATTGGGAAGCGAGGCAGGGTCGCCGCCAGGGCAAATGGTTTGGTCGCCGCCAATTGCGCCGCCCTCCACGCCATTCAAAGTCAAGATGATGCAATCGGCGCCGGCGGAACAAGCCACACCGTTCAGGGTGGAAATCGTCAGACGTTGGTAATAAGTGGTTTGCGTCAGCCCCGTAGGCGGGTCATACGTGATGGCAGTGGCGCCGGTGATGTCGGAAAACCCGCCTCCGCAGCCCGACGTATTGCTTTGCCATTGATAAGTTATCGAGCCGCTGCCGCTGCCGCCGACGCCACTAACAAAAGCTACAGGGTCGGCGCCCAACGCAATAGTTTGGTTGTTGCCTGGCGTTGCGCCCGGGTTGACTGCATTCACCGTCACGGTCACGCAGTTGCCGTTGGCGATGCAAACCACGCCGTTCAAATTAGAGGCAGTAACCCGGCGGTAGTAGGTGCTCTGGTTCAAGCCCGACGGTGGGTTGTACGTCTCGGAAGTAGCGCCGGGGATGTTGGAAAATGTTCCCCCGCAACCGCTCGTGCTGCTCTGCCATTGGTACGTCAGCGTACCGCTGCCAGTGCTGCTCGTGGTATTGCTAAAGGCAGCGGGGTCGCCGCCGGCGCAAATGGTCTGGTCACTTGAAATCGTACCGCCGCTCACGTTATTGACGAAAATCGTTGCGCAGTCGCTTTCATCCGTACAAGTCACGCTGTTCTGCACCGAAGTAATTACCCGGCGGTAGTAGGTGGTTTGGCTCAAGCCCGCCGGTGGGTCGTACGTGGCGGAAGTAGCGCCGGAGATATTTGAAAATGTTCCGGTGCAGCCCGTCGTATTGCTTTGCCATTGATAAGACAGATTGCCGCTGCCGCTGCTTCCGGCGATGCTCAACGCGGTGGGGTCGCCGCCAGAACAGACCGTTTGGTCGGTTGAAATCGTGCCGGGGTTCACGGAATTCACGGTCACTATCACGCAATTGCTGTTCGAGGTGCAAGACACGCCATTTAAAAGAGAGGTGGTCACCCGGCGGTAGTAAGTGGTTTGGCTCAAGCCCGCCGGTGGGTCGTACGTGGCAGCAGTAGCGCCGGAAATGTTGGAATAGCTGCCCGAACAACTGCCCGTGTTGCTTTGCCATTGATACGACACGGCTCCGCTGCCGCTGCCGTTGGCGGTGTTGCCAAAGGCGGCAGGGTCGCCGCCGGAGCAAATCGTTTGGTCGCCCGACACGACTCCGCCATCCGCATTATTGACAAAAACTGTTGCACAGTCGCTTTGGTCGGAGCAAGGCGTCCCGTTCAAAGTCGAGGTGGTCGTCCGGCGGTAGTAGGTGGTTTGGCTCAAGCCTGCCGGTGGGTCGTACGTGGCAGAGGTAGCGCCGGAGATATTTGAAAACGTTCCGTTGCAGCCCCCCGTGCCGCTTTGCCATTGGTAAGAGGGATTGCCGCTGGCGCTGCTGCCCGAAATGGTCAAAGTGCCAGGGTCGCCGCCGGAGCAAATGGTTTGGTCAGCCGACACAAGCCCACCTTCCACATTATTGACAAAAACCGTTGCGCAATCGCTTTCGTCCGAGCAAGGCATACCGCCCAAAGTCGAGGTGGTCATCCGGCGGTAATAGGTAGTTAGGTTCAAGCCTGCCAGTGGGTCGTAAGTCTGGGAAGTAGCGCCTGAGATGTTTGAAAATACGCCAGCGCAACCGGTGGTGTTGCTCTGCCATTGGTAAGACAAAGCGCCGCTGCCGCTGGCGCCCGTGATGCTCAGTGAGCCGGGGTCGCCGCCTGCGCAGACCGTTTGGTTGGCGGAAATGGTGCCGGGATTGACGGCGTTGACCGAGACGGTGACGCAATTGCTGGCTTCGGTGCAAGGCACACCGTTCAAAGTGGAGGTAGTTACCCGGCGGTAATAAGTGGTTTGGCTCAAGCCTGCCGGTGGGTCGTAAGTAGGAGAAGTGGCGCCGGAGATGTTGGAAAATGTTCCGCCGCAACTGGTGGTGTTGCTTTGCCATTGGAAAGAGAGGTTGCCGCTGCCGCTGCCGCTGGTGGCATTGCTAAAAGCGACAGGGTCGCCGCCTGAGCAAATGGCTTGGTCGCTTGACACGGCTCCGCCGTCCACGTTATTGATGAACACCGTTGCGCAGTCGCTTTCGTCCGAGCAAGGCACACCATTCAAAGTCGAGGTAGTGACCCGGCGGTAGTAGGTGGTTTGGCTCAAGCCTGCCGGTGGGTCGTAAGTCTGAGAGATAGCGCCGGAGATATTGGCAAACACGCCCATGCAACCGGTGGTGTTGCTCTGCCATTGATAAGACAAGTTGCCGCTGCCCGTGCTGCCCATGACGTTCAACGTTGTTGGGTCGCCGCCACCGCAAACGGTTTGGTCGTTCGAGATGACGCCCGGCGTTACCGAGTTGACAAACACCGTTGCGCAGTCACTTTCGTCCGAGCAAGACACGCCGCTCAAAGTCGAGGTAGTGACCCGGCGGTAATAGGTGGTTTGGCTCAAGCCTGCCGGTGGGTCGTACGTCTGCGAAGTAGCGCCAGAGATGTTGGCAAACACGCCCATGCAACTGGTGGTATTGCTCTGCCATTGATAAGAAAGGCTACCGCTGCCAGTGCTGCCCGATATGCTCAATGCACCGGGGTCGCCGCCCGGGCAAATTGTTTGGTCGGCGGAAATCGTGCCGGGGTTGACCGAGTTGATGGACACCGTTGCGCAGTCGCTTTCATCCGAGCAAGTCGTGCCGTTCAGATTTGAAGTAGTGACCCGGCGGTAGTAAGTGGTTTGATTCAACCCCGCAGGCGGGTCGTAGGACTGCCCGGTGGCATTGCTGATGTTGGCAAACACGCCCATGCAACTGGTGGTATTGCTCTGCCATTGATAAGAAAGGCTACCGCTGCCAGTGCTGCCCGATATGCTCAATGCACCGGGGTCGCCGCCCGGGCAAATTGTTTGGTCGGCGGAAATCGTGCCGGGGTTGACCGAGTTGATGGACACCGTTGCGCAGTCGCTTTCATCCGAGCAAGTCGTGCCGTTGAAAACGGAAGTCGTCACCCGGCGGTAATGCGTGGTCAGGTTCAGCCCCGCAGGCGGGTCATACGTGTTGGAGGTGGCGTTCGAGATGTTGGAAAACACGCCCATGCAACTGATGGTGTTGCTCTGCCATTGGTAAGACAGCGTGCCGCTGCCGCCACTGCTACTTATACTTAGCAAGCCAGGGTCGCCGCCGGCGCAAATGGCTTGGTCGGGTGAAATCAAACCCGGGTTGACCGAATTGATAAACACGGTGGCGCAGTCGCTTTCCTCGGGGCAAGCCACGCCGTTCAAAGTCGAGGTGGTCACCCGGCGGTAAAAAGTAGTTTGGCTCAAGCCCGCAGGCGGGTCATACATCTGCCCGGTGGCGTTTGCGATATTGGCAAACACGCCCATGCAGCTTACCGTGTTGCTCTGCCATTGATAAGACAAAGCGCCGCTGCCGCTGCTGCCCGAAATGCTCAACACGGTGGGGTCGCCGCTCTGGCAGACCGTTTGGTCATTGGAAATCGTACCTGGGTTGACCGAGTTGACAAGGATCGTTGCGCAGTCGCTCGTATCGGAGCAGCCCAAGCCGCTCACAGTCGAGGTAGTGATACGGCGATAATAAGTAGTCTGGTTGAAGTTGGAAGGCGGGTCGTAGGTCTGGGTGGTGGCGATGTTGGTAAATCCAGTCATGCAGTCCGTGGTGCTGCTCTGCCATTGATAAGACAAGGGACCACTACCACTATCGCCCGTGATGCTCAACAGCGTAGGGTCGCCATTCGAGCAGACGATTTGGTCATTCGATATCGTCCCGCCGTTCACGGCGTTCACCACGACAGAAAGCATGCAGCAAGTCGCCATGGTCGTCGTGTTCGAGATGGTCACGGAATAGGTTCCGCCCCCGGTGACCGAAACGGTTGCCTGCGTGGAGGAACCGCTTGGTGTTGTCCATGAATAAGCCACATTGGTACAGGTATCCAGTTCAACGGATAGTGTCTGACCGGAAACAAAACACATGGTGCTGCCCGGAACAGGTGAGCCATTGACGAGCAGGACGCATTGTGCGTGCAAGGTTGTCAGGCAGGAAAAACAAGCCAAAAAGGCAAAAGCGAGCGTAAGATGTTTTTTCATTAGTGAACAAATTTCAGGTCAAACAAAACAAGGTTCCCTTTATCATTGAGCTTCAGCGCCGGCGCCGAGGCGCTGGACACGTCAGAACAATTTCTCAAATCGTGAAAAGCAGGCGCTTTGCTGGAGGAGCAACCGCCGTAGCCCGAAATGGGCGTGCAGGTGAGCGTGTACGTGTTGCCTGCCTTGAGCCGGGCATCTGAGTCGGCAAAGTCAATCAGGGTTCTGCCCTTGTTCAGGGTAGCCCGGAAATTCTCGTTGAGCTGTGGTCCGGTCAAAGCGACTTTCACGCCGCCGCAGTCGTCGGTATATACTTTAAAGGAGCGCAATTCCACATCCTGCACCGGGGTGAGTGTCACGCTGAAACTGCCTCGCAGGGCGGTGATGCAGTCGGAAGAATATTGGTTGAGCGGGATACCTGCCAAGCCGTAAGTGCTGAGATTTGGTGGGGGAGGAGGGACTACTTCAGGCTTTTTATAAATCACAGTCGCTTCCTGGCTAACGACGCCATTCGGCGAGTCCACGCTCGCTTTTACTTTATTCTCCCCGGGGCTAAGTTCCACTTTTGCCACAAGCTCCCCGGTGCCGGGTGAAAAGTCGAATTTCTTCACCTCTTTCCCGCCTACGGTCAGGCGCAGCTGGTTTTTTTTGGAAACGTTGGAGGTCACCAGCACGATTTCATACGTCTCGCTGGCGCTGGTTTCCGTCCGGTCGGCAGGTTTTGCAAAAACTATGGAAGGCACGGGCGCAGGCGGCGGGGCTGCTGTCGGGGGAGGGATGGAGCGTTCAAATTCTATTTCCTTTTCCGCCGTGCCCACTTCATTGCTGACGCTGACTTTCACGTAGTTTTTGCCCACTTGCAGCGGCACTTTCGAACTGAGCAGCCCTCTTGAATAGGTAAATTGTTTGTGCTCCTTGCCATTGACAAGCAAACGAATATCCTCTTTGCCGGAGACGCCCCGAAGCTGGACGCTGATGCTAAAGGACTCCTCGTTGTGGTTGGTGGAGTACACGTTGGGGCGCAAAAAACGGACTTCCGGCTTTTTTGGAGGTGGAGGTGGCTTTGGTGTTTTTACGATGGGCTGCTCCGGTTCAGGCGTCGGCGTTGGTTTGACCACTTCGGTCGTCAGGCGCTCGCGGACAAGGATGGCTTTTGCCTGGCAGTGCAAAGTATCGTTGATGCAAAGCACCACTTTGAACGTTCCCGCCCTGTCATACCTGAACCGGGTCAAGTCCTCGTCGAGGGCTTCCCAACCCGTGTTTGCGTTGCCGTCGAGGTCCCAGTAGCGTTTGTCTACGGCAGTGGCGGGGGCGCTGATGTCTTTAAAAACGACGGTGTCGCCGGTCAAAATGGCGTAAAAAACCGAAGTGTCTTTGATGTCGGCGAGCCGGGTCACGTCGGGAAATGTTTCTTCATTCATCTCGAAATTAATGGTCTTAGGTCCCGAATTGCATGCGGCGATTACCAGCAGGCTCGCTGCCAGGCACATAGGAAAGAGGCGGTAAACTCTCATGGCGATTTATTGGACGAGAGCAATCATAAAACCTTGTTTTATGGATGCGTCGTTATAGGTGACAAAGAATGATAGTTAATGACTGATTTTTTGCAGTGGTATGAGGGGAAAACAGAAGCAAAATATGCAGCCTGTTTAAAGGAACCGGAGAGCAGTGTTACCTCGGTTTTTAGAATTGATTTGCCAGTTCCACATCTTGATTTTTTAATGCTCGCAATAACATTTCCCATTTGGAATCGCTATGCGAAACAAGCGGAGACAATTGCGTTTTATCCCGCTCGATATCTTGTATGAATGCGCGTGTATTTCCCTTCTCAATGGCAACAATAACAGCCTCTTTCATGAAGCCCGCCGCTTCGGGGATATTATTTCCGTAAATGCGGTTTTTTGCCAGTTCATACGTGCGGCGGTAATCGGTAGAAGCTAAGTATAGCTCGATTTTGGCTGCCGCTTCTTCCAGTTTTTCCGGGTCATTGACGGCGGCTTCATTCAATGCTCGCAATTGCTCATAATCCATTACGTCTGATTCGGGCGTGATGCCTTGAGCCTGTTCATTATTCGCCAGCCAATATAGCGCAAAACCGCCAACACCAAGCAGCAATATTAAAATGCTAAATAAAACAACCCGTTTTCTTTGACTGCCCGGTTCGCCGGACTTCGGCGTGAAATCGGCTGGCGGCGGCGGCGGTATGTTTTTATTTCTATCACCAATTATTTGCGTGTAATCCGCTTTTGGCGTGGCATATTCCGGGGGCGGGCTGCTATACGATGGTTGCCGGACAGACGGCGGTGGCGGCGGCGGCGAAAAAGAAGGTTGTGGCGGAACGGGCGGCTGCTCGAAGATGCTTGGCGGCGGCTCCATCACCTGCGTTTTTTCAGCATCTGCGGGAGGTTTTGCCGGTTCGACGGGCACAAAAAGCGTGGGGCGTCTTTGACTGGAAACACGGTTGCCATACTCATCTTCCTCTTCGTAAAAGTTGCCCTGTTTTTCGCCATCCAGCAGGGTCAGCAGCTCGTCGGCGGTCTGGCAGCGCAACTTCGGGTCGGCTATGAGGCATCTCCGAATGATGGCTTGATAGGGTTCCTCGATGGTCTTGAGCTTTTCGGGCAGCTCGACGTTGACGATTTTCCGGCTCAGTTCCATTTGGGATTGCGTGTCCCGGTCGCCGTCTCTTTTGCTGTTTTTAAAAGGCAGTTCGCCCGCCACAATCCTGTAAATGATGACCCCGGCTGCCCATAAATCAACGTTTTTGTAGATTTTTCTATTCTGAATTTGTTCCGGTGAGGAATAAGCGTACGACAACCCGATGGCTGAATTATTCGTCGTGCTGTCCGTTCCCAAAGAGCGGCTCAATCCAAAATCCGTGATTTTAGGCGTCCATACCCCGTCGTCTCGTTGCAGCAATATGTTCTGCGATTTCATGTCCCGGTGAACATAGTTATTATGATGCAGAAAACTGATGCCTCTCAATATGCCTTTGATAATGACACGGATATCTTCGGCACTTAATTCATGACTGGCAAGAAACTGCTCGAGGTTGCCCTCTTCGTAAAATTTGAGGATGGCAAAATCAATTTCGCCTGCCACGCCCATGTCGAAGCGGTAACAAGCATCGTAGCGGGCAATATTGGGATGAGGAGCGAGCTTGTTGACCAACTCCACTTCCCGTTGCAGGGTAAACTGTTTCCATTCGGGGCGCACGTCCGCCACCTTGAGCGCCACGTAGTGGTTTTTGGCATGGTCGAAAGCCTTGTAGACTTTGGCGAAGCCGCCAGAGCCGATGTACTTTCTATTTTTAAATCTGGTCTCGAATACGGACAGGGTCATTTCATCTGTGCCAGTCATGCGCTTAAGATTTAATGGTTGAAGGATTTTTTACCGGGCGTTCAACTCAAAATTATTTCATCCAGTGTGTGAATATTCCTGCCATTGTGCCCGACGCCGGGCTGCGTGGCAGGCTTTGTGTCTTTTTTTGCGGGCAATTGTTTCTTTCGGAATATCATAAATGCCGAAATAACCAGTGCAATTGCCGCTATAATAAAGGTATATGCTACCCATCTTGGAATTATGCCGTTTACATTTTCCGCTTTGACCGCAGCAGGTTTTTCTTCTTTAAAACCTGCGCCATTTTCAGCCGCCTCCGCTGCTATTTGTACCAAATAAGCCGAGAAATTATCCTTTGAATTTTCCCGGCATACAGACGCTACGTGCATCATTTTATCTTCATTGCTATAATTCTTTTCATTCAAAACGGCGGTCAGTGCCGTGTCCGAAAAACTTTCCAGAATGCCATCGGTGCAGAGCAAAAAATAATCGCCTGCCCGCACGTCTGAAATATGTGTTATGTCAAGCCTCGCCGGTCGCTGCCTGCCCATGATTGCCCTTGAAACGACGTGGCGTTTGGGGTGATTCATTGCCTGTTCTTCCGTGATGATGTTGTTTATCACCATTTCATTGACCAAAGAGTGGTCGGCGGTTTTGAGCAGCATTTGCTCCTGCCGGAAATGATATATCCTGCTGTCGCCAACGTGCGCAACAATCACTTCGGAAGGGTTAAAAGCTGCCAGGGTCAGCGTGGTCGCCATGCCGGTCACTTCGGGATGGGCTTCCAAATAGGCTTCCAAATCATACTCGGCATTCATCAATGCCATTTCGATATCATCCGTGCAAATAACTTCCGTCCTGCTCAGGCTTTTTGCGAAAGACTCGCAGACGATACGGCTGGCGTCCTCCCCTTTTTCCGCTCCCCCTACCCCATCGCAGACCAGAAAAAACCGGCTGTTGGCAGCCGTTGCCCCGTCGCTTGCCGGGGGGTAAATAAAGTCCTCATTATTTTCCCGCTTACCTTTTTCGCTAAGGGAAAGCGGGGGGCATAGTCGTATCATACGTGGTGGGTGTTGTTACTCATGGCATTGCAAAACCACTCTCACAGTGCCAAGCTTGATGATGGTTCCATTTTGCACGGTTAACTTTTCATTGTTCTGCAAACGAAGACTTCTGCCGGTGATGAATACGCCATTCGTGCTGCTGTTGCCATCCAAAGCGCCGATGTCGTAAAGCAGGTAAGTGAACCCTGCCGAAGTCGGCGCAGGCGACACTTCCAGCACGCAATGTCTCCGGCTCACGGTGGGGTCGTCAATGGATAGCTCGCCACATTTTCGCCCGATAATATTGATGCCTGGCATCAGTTGCAGCCGCTTTCCTTCCGGCAGCAACAGCCAGCCCGGCAACTGCGCCGCTTGTTTTTCCGCCGCCGCGGGGCGGTGAAACGTAGGGTCTTGATTGGGCAAATAATTTCCATCGGATTGATAGTTAGGATAAGGGTTGCTCGACGGCAGCTCCGGCGAAACGAGTGGCGGCGGAGCGGCAGGAGGCAGGTAATCGCCCATCGCCGGGTAGGAAGGCGGATAAGATGGCGGCGCCGGTGGGGCGTCCATGCCGGGTGAATTATTCTCGAAATCGGACGGAAAATGCCACGTGTTACAAACCGGGCATACCACGTACGAATTGCCCGGCGGCACCGGGATGATGGTCTTGCAAGTCGGATTTGTACATTGTATGGTCATGCTTTGATAAGGGTTGATAGGGGTTGATGAAGGTTGATAAAGGTTGATGCATTTCAGTTCCGAGATTTCGGAACTGAAACACATCAACCCTTATCAACCCTTATCAACCTTTATCAACTTTAAATCACCCACTGACAATAACTTTCTGATCGCCGGAATGTACGGCAGGCAGCACGTACGAGGTCAGGCTGTTGAAAGTCAGTTGCAGCGCTTCGCCAAAACGCTGCATTCGGTTCATCACGATTGCCATTTCTTCCAGGGGTAAAATATGGTGCTTGGTCAGTTCGTGCAGGTGGGCGTGCAGGTTGTGAATCTGCCCATCTTTCAAGTGATTTCGGAGAAAATCACGGTCTATGGTTTCAAGCATGCTTTCCACCAAACCTGCCAGGTTGCCGTAGTATGCTGCCATGACGGCGGGCGGCTGTTGCGGCAAAATCCAACGGAAATAGCTTTGGGAACTGCGGATGAATTGCACGACCGGTTGGCAAAAACCGATGCGCAACACATCCCTGTTGCGATGCTCGTGGATGACCTGAATGCCGATGCGGGTAATGTTTTCCAATTGGTTTTGAAAAAACTTGTGCCAGGTATCGAGCAGCGGAAAACCCCTGATTGACAGGCAGGCAGGAATATAACCCTCCACGATTTTTCCATTTTGCCATTCGCCGAGCTTCAACCGGTTGGGCGACAGGTTAGCGACGGCGGATAGTTTACTGTGCGGCAGGCATTCCAGCGCATATTCCGGCGATAGGTATGGGTGCCGGATGGGGCGCACCTGCGGGATGCCGGAAGGGACGCGCCGTTTGTCGTTCACAATCAGGAAAATATGATACCTCATGTTCTGCTCCGGCATAAATTCCACTGCCGGCAGTTTGAGCGGCAATTGCAGTTGCTGCCAGATTTCCGGCAGGATTTCCACCCGGTAGCCGCCCGGCATGATTGCCCGGCACGACTCCAAGGTGATGCGGACGGAACGAGGCGTGACACCCTCCGTATTGCGCAGCAGCAACTGGCTCATGGGCAGCAAACCGTAGGCGCCCGACGCCGAAAGCGAAAGCGCCCTGGCATCCCGAACGGCATCCTCGATGCTCTCTTCCAGGTGTTGGAAATGCTCTGCGGAGAGCTTCATGCCGTTCTCCCAGAAGAGAGGGAAGTTATTTATCTTAGGAAAAATCATTGCAAGTTGGTTCGATGTAAATCCGCCTGTTGCGGCGATTTTCAGCGGTGAATAAGGATGGTTTTTTCCGGGTCAATGCTCGATTGACCTTTCCATGGATGGTTTTCCGGCAGCATTTCTTTGTCGGCGGGCACTCGCCACGCCCGGATGGTGTCGCCGCTGCGAAGGCCGTTGGCAGCCACCGATAAAAAGGGATTTACGTACCTAATCTTGCGCCGCCAGGTAGAAGGGCGCCAGATGACAAATTTTACTTTGAACAGCCACCAAAATTTAGGCTCGCCGCCATATTCGTTGCCCACATCCTGGATGATGGACAAGCCTTGTTTTTTGCGCCGTTCCTGCACCATCAGGCAAAATACCTTTTCAAAAGGCGCTTCCCGGGGCACTTCAATCCACGGGTGCGACCGCCTGCCAAAAATGCGGTACTCGTCCAGCAGTGTGTTTGCCACTACGAAATTGACCCGGACTATCTCGCGCCAGGGGATTTTTTCGGCGCTGACTAATTCGTGCGGGTAAAACCAGATTTTCTCCACGAAGCGGTAGGGAATCTGGCTTCCAAAATCGCCGAGCTTAAAAATCAGGTAGGGCAAAATGAAAATGACCGGTGCGTCCCAGACGGTGTAATCGGGCGTAATTCTGGGAAGTTTGAGATATGGAATATTGAGCAGGCGGGGCGACATGACAAAACATATCGAACAAACAATGGCAATTGTGAGGGTGAAAGTCAGCTCCGGCTCGAAGGAGTCTTTCAGGTAATTGTGTTTGTCCCTTTTTATCCAAGACCTGTAATAAAGGCTCCAAACCTGGATGATGCCGATGAGAAAAAGCGCCACCCTGCTTGCCCAAACGAGGTGCAGGCTGTTTTTCATCGTTAATTGAAGCGTGATGCCGGTGACGGAGGTCAGCAACACGATGCCCAGGATATGCCAGGAAGTCGCCGAGTCAATGCTGCGGGAATGACGCCGCAGGCTCCAACGAAACCAGAAACCTGCGAGAATGGCAAGGATAGTCCAGATAATGATAACAGGATCTCTCATTTGCACTATTTAGGTAGAGCGCTGTTGAACAGCTACCCCTTTTGATTTGCAATGAATAAGGGGTTAATTAAATCGCACGTTGTACCCCAGCACTGCCTGCCCGAACACAAAACCCCAGGCATCTTCCGACACATTGATGCGGGTAATGACGGCAGTATCCAAAGGCAAAAAATAATTGTAGAGCAGTTCTTCCAGCACCCGCCTGCGCTTGCCGCCTGGCAGGTAGTCGTCCAATTCCGCCAGCGTAACGTCTTCCACGGAAATTTCGAGCGCCGGAATGTCATCCTTGAAAGACTCGCCCAAAACCAGGTCGCCCAAATCCATTGTCTGACTGTCGCCCGGGATTTCGTAGACCGGCGGCGCAACGAAGTTCAAATTGACCACCTTGCGCAACACCGCTTCGAAACAAAGGCGGGTCAGCGTCCAATCGCCGGTGATGCGGTGGGCTTCCGGCAACAGGTAGCACAACAAAAACCGCTGGCGAGCCGACAGGCAATCCCCAAAATAAGGCAACCCCCAGATTTGCTCGATGAAGGCGGGAAAGCCTTCTACCCATTGCTGTTCGAGTTGTTCGGTTTCAATCCTGGGCTGGTAAGTCGCTTGCTCGAATGGCAAAAAGAACTTTCTCGCTTCTTCCATCTGCCGGGCAAAAGCCTTTGCCTTTGCCACCGAGTCGGGATACGCTTCATCCACCCGTAAAAATAAATTTTCCGGCAGGGTATCCACCAATCCCTTCCGATTTATTTCCATCTGCCACACCTCTTCAAATTCGAAGTATCGCTTTTTTATTTCCTTGATTTCGTGGCTGCTTCTTCGCCTGGCGGTGCCTTTTGGCGCGATGATAATTTGCTCTACGTGCAATTCTTCATCCTGCGCCAGCATGGCGGCTGCGGCAGTTTCCGCTTTGATGTCGAAAATGGCGGCGGTGCGGGTGGTTTTTAATTCCTTCATGCGGGTATTGCCGTTTCGTTCCAACTGACGTAAATCGGAACGTTGGTGGATGATTTCAATTCGAGCAACTGCTGGATTTCCTGACAAATGGCTTCCCAATCTTCGCGAGCGGCTTCCTTCGACGGCGTGAGCAAGACTTCGAGGCGGCGGCTCATGCCAAAATCGTAGCGGGGGTCGGTGCCGACGCCGTCGCGGACGGTCACTTTGGAGAGCCTGTTGCGCAGGTGGTCTTTGCAAAAAATAATCACGTCTTCCCGCGTGACGATTCTTCCACGGCTCATCAAAGCGGATTTCATGGCGTCGAGTTGCTCGGTACGGTTGAGCGGGTCGGCGCCTGCTTCGGTGGCAGAAATCAGTTCGATGGTTTCGTTTTCAAGGTCACTCGCCACTTTGGAGGTGCAGCGCAAAGGCGTCTTTGCCGCAATGCCGTTTGCCTCCGCACCGATGGAAGTCCAATATTCTACCCGAACCCGCATCCCGCTGGTGATGCCCGTGTGCAGCAGCACGTAAATGTCTGAAACGGGTTTTTGCGGAACGTCGGTCTCCGCTATTTTTCTGCCCAGCAAATGGTGAATGTCTTCCAGGGAAAGCGTGGCTGCGGCTTTCATTATCAATTCCTCATGCCCGTAGTTTTCCTGCAAAATGGAGACGAGGTAAGCCATGCGTTTCCAGGCGTTGAAATCGTCCCACCGCCCTACCCCACCGAGGCGCAGCGTGTAGCCGGGCTTGCTTTCTTCCTTGAAATCGGCGAATGGTTTGTAAGTGAAAATGGGGTAAGCCGGGGGGCTTTCTTCGTACACCCGGCGCATGGAAACGAAGGACTCGGCGGGCTGCAAATGCACCCACTTGAGGGCGTTGTTCGACAAAAAATGATGCTCGCCGCTGCCGTTGCCACAAAGCCGCCGGTTGACGACAGGGAAAACGTTGAGCCTCACGATGAGGCGGCTGGAAAACTGGGAGACTTCCACCGGGTAGCCAAAATGCACTTCCAGCCAAACCAGCGGTTTGGCTGCCACCGCTTTTTCCAGGCGGGTCATCTGTTTTTCGGCTTCCGCTTGCGTCATGTCCTGCATTTGAAGCCAGCGCGGCAAAAAATCCCTTGCCGGGATGGCGCCGCCCACCGGTGGGTTCTCATTCTGAAAAGTGAGAAAATGCCGCTGGTATCGCAGGCGCACACGGGTCTGAAAGCGCTCGTTGCCGTTCAGGTAATCTTCTAATAAAAAGGTGGTCTCCGGCAAGCCGCTTTGCACCGGCATATTCTCGCCGTTCACAAAGCAGCGGCTTTTGGCTAAGGAAGCGAAAAAGCGGGCTTTCTCTGATTCGGTGGCATGGCTGCCGCCGCGCAAATCGAAAAACAGGCAGGTCTGCTGCCAATTCACCTCCGGCGATTTCATTTCGATGCCGAGCAAGACTTTGCCAATGCGCTCGCCTCCCTGCCCTGCCGTGCGGCGCAACGGTGCGCGCTGCCCCACGTCTAAGATTTTGCCGGGAATGGCAAGCACTTTCACTTCGCCGGGCAGCAAACGGGTCGGGAAAAGCGGGGAAAAAGCAACGTTTCCCTGCTCCTCTCCCAACTCCCGAATAAAGGAGGTGGTCTCGTCTATGAAAACGGAATCGGAGGAAGGCGTGGCGGTCGCCAGGGCGTGGGCGGGGGTAGGCAGGTGAGCATATTCCGGCAGCAAGACCTTCGCCAATCGCTCCTGCAAACGGCTTTCGGTGTCGTGCAAACGCCGGTAAACCAGTTCCATTTCAGAGGCGACAGCGCCCGCCATGAACCGGACGACCGGGTCGAACTGCTGCCCGATGTCGCGCTCGACGTCGTCGTATTCAACATCCCACTCGTCAGCAGCGCGCTGGAGGATGGATAAATAGATTTGCTGGGAAGTTGGGTGCATGACTTTGACTTTGCTTTGATGTTGGGATTGCCGCCCAATTTTACGCTTTACCTGCCAAAGCCGGTAGAGAGAGTGGTAATTGGTGATTGGTGATTGGTGATTGGTGATTGGGTTGACCCAATCACCAATCACCAATCACCAGTCACCCACCAACGTTTATTTTCCCCAGAATTTCCACCACCGCTTTCGCTGCGCAATCGGCGGCGGCGGCGCTTCCGGGATGTCAAATACTGCGTCCACATCCTGGAACCGCTCTCCGGCATGGAGGGCGGTGACGACCCGGATGTAATCTTTGTAAGGCAGCCGGTGCTCGTGCCCGAAAATGTGGCGCAGCCGCCGGGGGCGGAGTTTTAGTTCTTGCACCAAAATCCACTCTTCTGCGTCATTCACTAAGTTGCCATCCAACACGTCCAGCCCCATGGATGGGGTGAAAGTGCAGGGTGCTTCGATGAAAAACCTGCCTTTTTCCAGCACGACCTCAACGATATAGCGGCGCTCTTTTTCGCCGTCGGTTACGTGCGTGACGGTCAGTTTATGCCCGGGGCAAATGCCTCGCTGCTCCTCCAGACGGCGGGTCGAAAGGGCGTCGAATTCCGACTGCGTCAACTGTTCGTTGAGGCTGGGATGCAGAAAATACGGCGGAAAATCTCGCGGCGCTATTCTTCCACTGTTGGGCATGCGTTGCCGGTTTAAAATAGTTTTTGATACCGGTCAGCCGTGTAATCCAGCAAACGGCACACGCACCTACCCAACACGAGCGTTTTCAACTGCCACTGAGGCGCACCCGTCCATTGCGCAGGCGGGTACAACTCGTCGTTGATGTCCCTGCGGTGATAGATTTCCTTGCTGCGGGCAAAATTGTTTTCAATTTTGGCTACAGTCTCCGGGCTTCTCGCAAATGCCCGGCGCACGTCTGCCAGGATTTCCTTGACGGTTTTGCCCTTGGTGTCCGTGTCGAGCAGGATGTCGTATTCTTCCCGCGTCAGGAATTTGCGCATGGCGTCCAAGTGGATGGTGACCGGCACGACCTTCGCCAGCCGCTTGCGCTTGAAGAGCTTCAAGTCTTCCTCCTTTTTGCCGTCGCCGTTGATGGCGTGGAAGAGGTTGCTTCCCGAGAAGCGGTGCCCCTGGAAGACGGTGGTTGCCATCCTGTCGAAGTCGTTGGTATGCAACGGCGGCTGCAGGATGAAGATGTCTGCCCCCTGTTTGAGCCTACCTTTGGCGTAGCCGAGCAGGTCTTCCATTTCGGAAAGGGACAGGTCAATGATGTCTTCTTCGAGGGTGAAGAAGCCACGGATGGGGAGCGGGATGTCGAGACCGAGTTGAACCATGATGGTAGAGTTTGATTAAAGCATTATTTTTTCAAGAATTTGGTTGAAGGGATTTTTGGTTTGGGCGGGGGGCAGGAGTTGGGAAGGGGAACTGCGAGGTTTTTGGAGAGCAGCGCCTTTACGTCGGCGTTTCTTTTACCACTCCATCCTCTGACCCCTATTTCATTTGCCGCTGCTTTCAAATCACAAGATTGAACAAGCTGTTTTAATTCTTTGTATTGGGGAAGCTTATTGGCGCCTAATGCGAAGGATAATTCCGTTAAAGCTGCCCGGGCGCTGAGCGGTAGCTGGTCAAAATTCTTGAAATAATATCTTGCATCGTCGATGGCAACCTTTACGTCTCTTTGAAATGCCTCTTTAGCAGCGGTTTCACTCACTTTTATTTTATACTGGTTTTGATAATAGACGTAGGGATAGTTGATTTCAGGGATTGTGCTGCCTTCTTTGAGTTTTTTGTTTTTCTCGAAAAACCCCTTGAGCTGGTAATAAAACCTTTCCTCTTCCAAATCCGTGAGTGCTACGTTGCTTGTGGCTTTTTCTCCATCCCGGTATAACACCATCGCCTTCATTTTCCTGAGCGTGTCAGGGTCGGTGATTTTCCCAATGTTGTGACCTACTCCATAGGTGACGTTGCCCAAGTGGTCTAAGTAAATGTAACTGGTGGAGCCTTCATGTTCCACGATTATCGGCATCACCGTTTTCATTAACTCCGTCAATTCTGCCATGTTGATTTTAAATGTTTGAGTTCGATGCGAGTTGTCTCAAAGTATTTTCAAACTTATCCACTTTCAGCTTTCCCTGGTAATGCGAAAACACCAGCAAACTCCCCGGGTCTTCGTCCTCGCAAATGAAAATCTTGACGGGACCGAAGAACTCTATGATTTGCGACGCATCGCAGGTGGGCAGAAAAGTCCGCAGCACCCGTGGGTCGTAGAAGCGGAAGTAGAGCCGCTCGCCTGCTTCCGTTTTTATCATCAGGAATTTGCGGAAGTGGTGGTAGACTTCTTCGAAATTTCCCGACGCAAATACTGGTACTCCCCATGCCTGCCCCCAGCCGTTTTGGAAATACCAGTTGCTGAAATGAGTGCCTGCTTGCAGCTCGAAGAGGTACGGGGATGCCCGACGGTTCTCTTCCTTGTCTCCCTTGTAAAATGACTGGTGCTGGGCACCCAGTGCCAATGCCTCATCTTGGCGCTCGCCTGCGGTGGCGGTGTCGAGGAGGAGGAAGTTGAAGGGAATTAGATTCAATCTATTTTTTTTATTTATCAAGTTCATCGAAAATCTGCATATAATATTTGTTACGCCACCTCTTTGCAGCTATATGTAACTCATTTACTATTTCTATAAACCTGTTTTCACTTATGTCATCATGCCGAAAATCCCTTCGTATGTTTAACCTGAATGAATCCATTTCATCTACTTCAAGTGCTGTTTCATCATGTTCTAAATACCCGCCAGCAAGCTCCTTTGAATACTTCTGGCTCAATTCAGGGAGAATTGCAAAAAAATCCTGTCTCAAAGGTTTACGAAGATTTTGAATACAGGAACGAACAATTAAGGCAGAATCCTGCAAATTAAAAGAAATATCAGTCGAATTGAAGTCGAATCTAAATCTTTGTTCTGTTTCAACTCTAAGTCTTTCTTTATAATCAAGATGTTTAGACTTGGCGTAGCTTATGGACAAATTGAAGGCAGTTTTGTATTTCATGGTTTGTTGCATAAGGTTGATGTTTGAATCAGAACAATTGATGCAGAACATCAACAAGCTTAGTAATGGTATTTTGAAATTTGTTATTTTCATTTTTTGCAAGCTGAACAGGCGTGGCTGGGTCTTTCTCCAGCATGTTTTTTTTGAATCTCTGGAATGTAAACTTTATTCATATTGTGACCCATAAAACCATCGCTCTCTTTATTCATAAAAACCGTCCTATCAGCCGTATCGTTCTTTCCCGGCACATCATATATTGCATCAGCAACTTTAATTACTTTTGGTACTTTATCGTGAGTATTTGTGTACTGTTCGTAACTGGGGCCTTCAGGCCATCCATCCTCTGCAGTCCCTGCACTAATGACTTTAATTTTTGACATTTTTGCCTTAACTTCATCACTACTATTTTCATTTCTTAATTGTCCCTGATGCCTAGTTAGAGCCTGTCGAGTAACTAGTCCACCTTGACTATGTGCAACAAGAGTAATATCACTGCCTTCGTTTTCTCTTAAAAATTTTTCAAGATTCCTTGCAGGCACGTTGTCTTCATTAGAAATGTTCTGTACACACTCAGCTAAATCAGTAGCCATACCATCCGTGGCATTATAAAAACTGACTACCTCAGCACAAAGTGTATTAGCAAGATTTTGAGCAGATTCACAATTATCATCGGGTTTGTTATCTATTCCATTAACAAAAACAACCTTAGGTAAATTGCTGCCCGTACAACCCTGTGGCCTTTTTCCTGCCGGGGGGGTATCTGACCCAACTTGAGGATTGCCGCATGAAATGAATTTTCCATCCAATTTTCCAAACTCACGAGTTTCATCAGATTCATCGGGTTTCATAGTGTTCTTTACAAGCTCTGCAATCGCCCTCGGCACAACTTTCAGTCCTTTCTCTCCTCCAGATATGGCGCCTAGTATTGCAGCTTTTATAGCACATGGGATGCAAATACCTTCACCATTTAATACATTGTCAACTACGGACGAAACGACAGCTCCGACAGCCCCGCCAATTGCACCTAATGCACCAGTTACAGCTACAGCCGTTGCAACTACAGCAGCAACAGTTGCTACTGCTGCGACGACGGCTGTTGCGACGACGGCTGTTGCGACAACAGCCGTTGCAACGACTGCCGTGGCGACAACAGCCGTCGTGACAACAGCGGCTGCAACTACAGCCGCAGCTGCTACTGCTACTCCTGCAACGACACTTGCACCAACAGCTGCAGCAATTCCCAAAAAACCTAATAAATCTCCATTTACATCCACCTTATTGAATGGGTCATTCGCTGCATAGTTATAATTGGTAGCAAAGGGATGACTCCACTGCTTATCCAGCGACAAAAACGATTTCAAATGAGGGCTATAGTAACGAGCCTTGTTGTAATGTAGCCCAGTCTCGGCATCGTGGTACTGCCCGGTCAAGCGCCAGGGCTGCCGTATGCCGCCCTGGTGTGGTATGGCTTCGCCGAAAGCAGTGTACTCGGCGCTCCAAACCACCTGCCCAAAGCTATCAAATACCTGTGTGACCGCCCCCCGCACATCGCTATGCAGCCAAAATAATTTCCCGTTTTCCCGGAAGGCTACGGGCACGGTGGCATTGGCGCCGTAGATGTACTCCCGCACGGTAGTTCCTTCGGTCGTGCGCACCTCTTCGGCTAACAATTTCTCGCTGCCCCAGCAGAATTTGTAGGCATCCCTGCCATTCGACTTGCCTACCCGGCGACCCAGCCCGTCGTACCAATATTCCCAAGTTTCATCGCCGATGCGGGCGATCTTAAGCTCGTTGTTATCGTTAAAAGTGAGCGACACGGTGCGCCCTTGGCTATTCACGAAAGAGCGAACATTGCCGTTGCCATCGTACTGCACTGTATTGCCGCCGATAACCAACACTTCATCCATGCTGCCCACCGCCACGGCAGTACCATTCACCGAAGAGAAATTGCCCTTCTGGTCGTATTCGAATTTTTCCAGCCGCTGGGAGTTGGCTTCGAAGCTGGTGAGCAAGCGCCACTCATCGTCGTAGCGAAACTGCCAATCTCTGCCCGGAGACTGTTCGCCCGTATTGTTATAGCGGGTGAGGCGGTAGAGGTTGTCGTACTGGTAGGTTTGTTGCGAAAGCACGGCGCCTGCGCCATTGGTGATGGTTGCGCCTTGTAGCCCGCCGAGCACTTTTTCGGTGCGCTTCTGCACGAGACCATTTGGGTAATGAACCTCTGCTACGGTGTCGTTCTCACCATATTTATAGGTGCAGGCATGGTCGCCGACCTTTATCCCTTGCAAACGGCCATCCACGTCATAGTCATACCTGGCCACCATTCCGGAGGGGTAGGTCATTTCCAACAAGTTGCCGTCCTTGTCGTAGGTGTAGCGGACTTGGTTGCCTTGGAAGTCTTCGCTGAGAACTCGCCCCTTGTCGTCGTATTCGAAGCGGACAGTTCCGGCGGGATTTTCCAGCGACTTCACCTGCTCGCCTTCGAGTTCGAGGTTGAGAAAGTTGCCATCTTCCCACTCTACCCTGTTGGGGTTTGTCCCCTCGTAGTAGGTCAGGACTTTTGCGCCGCTGCGCAGGGTAGTGACGAGCGCATCGAGGTTTTCATCGTAAACGGAGCTTTGCTCCGTGCCATCGGGAAAAGTGATTTTATCGCCCGAATCGCCTACGTGGTCCGTCTTTACCTGCGTCACCCTGCCCAGCGAGTCCTTCATGGAATGCACAAGGTGGTTGTCTTTGACGACCGAGTCGAAGTGCCTGGTCTCATTCGCCCGGTTGGTGATGGACTCTACTTGGGCGCTTACGTTATAGCTAATCTTGTAACTCTTGTCGTCTTGCGAGATGACTTCGGTTATTCTTCCCTTGTCGTCGTAATTCAAGCCAATTCTGCCCTCGTTGAGCAGGATGGCTTTCAAAAGGTCGTCTTGGTAGTCGAAGCCGATGAACTCGTTGCCGGGAAAACCGAATTTTGTTAGATGTTCGTCGGCATCGAACGTGAACGTGTACTCCAACCCGGAGGGCTTCACGATTTTCTGAGGCACGTATTTTTCGTCGAAAATGAGCCGGGTCTTGTTGCCATGGCTATCTTCAATCACCAGTTCCCTACCCTCCCCTTCTTTCACATTAAAGCCATTTGCCCGCAATTGTGCAAGCATTTGCTCCCGCTTCCGCTTCCGAATCGGAAGCTTCATGGCTTCAATTTGATTGTTTTTAATTGTAAACACAGTAGGACGGGTTAACAAGGTTTCATAAATGGAGCGCCCGATGAGCTATCACCAATCAAGACCGTAGGGCAGCCTGCTACTATCATTCCGCCGTGCGCACAGTTGTCGCCCATGCGGGCGGCGGGCTTTCCGCCTATCAGCACGGTCATGCTGCCTTTTACAATGGTGTCGGGCGGACCGACACAAACGCACATATCCGTCACGACTGCGGCAGGCAAATTTCCGATAAGCACGGTTGGCACACAGGGTCCCAGGATGGGCCCGCCCACGTGGGGCTTCGGTCCATCGAACATCGGGCAGGTGTGCATGTCGGTGATTCTTGCTGCGGGTTTACCCATTGGATTATTTTTTAGCTATCGAATTGCCCTATATTTTTCCAACCGGAATAATCAAGGGAAAAGCTTCTTGTGCATCTTCTTCAATTTCATTGTCGGGATAATGAAATTGGTCTCTGCGCCCCAAGGTCAGTTGCCCATAGACATCCACTTTGGCTTTGACCATAGGCGAGTTATCTACCGGCTTCGGGAACAGCAAGTCCACCACAACTTCCGTAACTTCAAGCCTCGTTTCATATCTCACGAGCATATCCTGCAAGTTTTTTTGGATAGCCTCTTTCATTTCTTCCCGCCAAAGCCGCTCGGATTTCTTTTGCGGTGGGGTGCGTGCATGGTATTTGTTCAGCAAGCTTCCAAACATGGAGTCGAAGCGATAACTCAAGGGCAGGGTTTTTATCATCAACCGGATATTTTGATGAATGGCTTTTCTGATTTCAATCTCCTCTAAAGGCTTTCCCTTCATGGTTTGATAAAACTTCAGCGGAATGGAATAATAGTAGTCCTTGCGGCGCATGGCTGTTAGTTCAATTTAATTAAACCGCCCTTGACGTCTACCATGGCAGAGCCTTTGATATTGACTTGGGCACTGGTTGTTTCTACTTTCGCAGAGCCATCCACTTTTATTTCCATGCTCTTCGCTCCAATTTTATTCTGCCCCTCAATTTTGATTTCCTTTTGCGATTTTAATTCTATCAACTCAGTAGCTTCCAGGATAATGGTTTTTGCGATGATATGCACTTTGCCCTCTCCCGCATCCAGCTTGATGATGCTATCGCCAGACTTATCCGTAGAAATGGTAATTTCCTTGCCTTCCTTCATCACGATGGAGCTATCCTTCCCTTTTTCGCCCGTTCGGATTTGAGTGGTCTTCCCGGCTGTTTCGAGGATGGACTCCGGCGCGTGTATTTGTATCTCTTTTTTCTTGTCGTCGAATTTCCACTTGTTGCCGCCCTGGGATTTGAAGCCCTTGAACTTGTTTTTGGCGTCGAACCATTCGGGTTTTTCCTTGCCGTGATACATGCCGCTGAGCACATAGGGGCGCTCCGGGTGGTTATTCTCGAAAGCTACAAGCACCTGGTCGCCTACTTCTGGGGTGATGTAGAAGCCTTTGTCCTTGCCCATATACGGAGAAGCAACTCTTATCCAGGGAGATTTTTCCGGGGTGCCTTCCTGCCACTCAAACTTTACTTTCACACGCCCAAGCGATTTTTCGTCGTCCACTTTATCCACCTTCGCCAACTGCGTTTCGGCTACGGGAGGGGGTAGCGGCTGAAGACTCGGCGGCATATCCATCTCGACGGGGATGGCTTCAAAATGGTTGAGGTAGTTCCCGCCTTCGGTAATCACGTGGGTAAGGGCTATCACAACGTAGTCGCCATAGTTGTCGGCTGCCGAGTCCCGAAGGTTGATTTTTCCGCCCAATTTTAGTTTGGTGTTGCGGGTTGTGCCCGTTGCTATAACCATTTCGCTAACGTGCGCTTGCGCTTTGCGCTTTATCAGGTGCTTGTACTCTTTTTCCCCGGTTGAGAAATTGACTGGCAAAACAGGCGGCTTTCCCGTGAATATCTTCGATTCCGCAATGCCATAAACGGCGTCCGCTAAAGCTGACATGCCGGGCTTTGGCGGCTTTTCTTTTTTAAATGTTTTATGGTCCCGGTAGTTATAGCTCATGACGTCAAATTTTGGCGGCACCGCCCGGACGGAAACATCAAAATTGACCACGTCATTGGTCGAACAATCTAATTTGACCGTATCGCCGCCCGCCGGTTTGCCAAAATATAAATCAAGCCCGTCGTAAAAAAACCACTCGCCATACCAACCGGCTAACCTGTTGACAAAGTCGAAATCGCTTTCTTTGTATTGCACCGTATAGGGGATGGTAGCTTTGAAATTTTTAGGGCTGATTTTTGGACCGCTGGGAAATTTGTAGGGTCCAAGCACTTCATTCACAATCTCTTGCAGTCCCTTGTCCGTAAACGAGCGTGTATTGGGTCCGCCATCCGGCATGATGGTAGGTCCCCTGCCTTGAATAACCAAACTGGCGCCGCCAGCCTGCCTCACGAGGGAAACCGAGGTAATTGTTCCTTTAAAAACATCTTTTGGAGGGCTGCCATCTATGGAAATATCTTCTTTCAAACCAAGTCCAATGCTCAGGGTTTGACCAATCCATTCTTTGGATTTTTTGTTCAAATCGGCGTTTTTGACCTTCATTTGAACGTGTACGCTGAAATCGTGGTGGTCGCCAATGCGTTGATTTAGCCTGACTTGTGACAACAGATGCTCACTTAATCTATTGCCGTTAATTTTTACACCCGTTCGTACTGTAGTCAACATTGGAAATGATTTAGTTTTTTAAGTGAAACATGGAAGTTAGGGCATCTTAAAATCATTAAGCCAGGGATAATTATCTCTTTTTGACATGACCGTCGTTTTTATCATAAACAATAGACTGTAGTTCTGTTCCGTCGAAAGTCAATTCCGCCCAGGCAGCGCCTTCCCGTATCCAGGAGTCGGCTGCAATTGCCTCTTGAATACAATTTTCCGCTCTTTTATTTCTGTAATCTTTGCTTACTGAATTCATCAACCAAACACTCGCACGGTTTAGCGCAAGCGTGTATTTAGGGTCAAGTAAAGTATCCGTAGAGCAAGAATAATCTTGAGAAAATTCTTTGGGATTCAAGTCATAAGAACCGTTAGTTCCCCCATGAGAGGTGTCAAAAGATCTTTGATGATACCAGGGATATTTAGCTGCATCTTTATCATCCATAATGACTGCATGACCAAAACTAATTCTTGAACTTCCTTTTCTTAATGCGTGATACACGGATTTAGGATGATTGTGATTGGAAATAAAATCCGTCACGTCCATTACGTTACTTCTATCAACGGCGTCAAACAATCCCATAAAAACAGCATTTTTAGGGAGGTTTTTTGATAGTTCCATTACTACTGCGCCGCCTCTGCTATGCCCGATAAAAACAAATTCGATATCCGTAACATCGAGCCTGCCAATTCCCTGGGGAACAAGCCCGGCTAAATTTTTAAAATGAGACTGAGCCGGGATATATTCCAGGTTGCCTCTTTCAAAGTTGATGGTACGAATGCTATCCTCTATAAATATTTTTGCGTCATTAATTCTTTGCTGGGCGTCTCGTCCGGTAACAGTGTCATCGGGACCATGCATGTAAATTTTACTGCCGCCCTGGGTATTAAATTGCTCAAAAAACTTACGAGTATGACTATTGCCTCCATTGAACCACTCATGGGAACCCGTGCCATCAACAGCTACCAGAATATATTTTGGCATTTTTTGTACGAGTTTTATGAATTAGCGGGACAAACAGGAATAGTATCCTGCAATCGCATGGTGCAATAATAGAAAGCGGCTTGCGACGATAAGAGCGAAGCGGAATACCGCGTAAAACCCGGCATCACTCGCTTCGCACTTATACTTGTACTTGAAAGGCTGTCTTCTACTCGCTGTCGGGCCAGCGCATCTTAAACTCCGCGCCAGCCACCTTAATCTTCTCCGCGGTGACGCGGAAGGTTTCCAGCGTGTTGTCGGTGTCGCCCTGAGAATTGAAGCGTTCCTCGTATCCGACCACGTAGGCGTTTTCGAATTCGATTTTTTTCAACTCCTGGGTTTGTTCGGCATCGCGGTAGATTGTCAGCGTACCTGCCTTGGGCTGGTCTTGCTTGCCCATCCAGCTGATGACTTTGCCTTTCATCTCCTTTTCATCGGAGCGAATGGTGATGACAATTTGCCCGTTGCGGACGACTTTAACGGGTTGTCCTTTTTCAGGGTCCGTTGCCCGGGAAAATGAGTAGCTCAGGTCGAGCACCTGCGCTTTGGCTCCTTCCAGTTCGAAAATGGTGGTATGAGCTGCTGCCATTTTTAAAAAATTTAAAGAATGAAAAAATAAGGTTATTGCTGCGTTGCGAGCAAGGTTTCCCGCCCATCCGAGGTTGAACGAGAAATGACAATACTATCGTAAAAGACATTTCCGCTGCCAGGGATGGGTTAGAAGCCGGGCTTGTAGCGCGTTATTTCACTTCGGTTTTCAGCCGGTCGCTGGCTTCCCTGTTTTGCGCTTTGAGCGCATACACGAAAGTGCGAACCGCCCAAAGCGGCACGATGCTGATATCTATGTCTATCCGGT
>CAZHLB010000003.1:0-33961 GCA_964533005.1 uncultured Saprospiraceae bacterium | reverse complement strand
TGTTGCGTCCCTACGGGACTGAAAGGCTTGGGAACGGGCGATTGCTACCGATGTTGCGTCCCTACGGGACGATAAGGCACATCAACCCTCATCCAAAAATCAAATGCATCGCCCATTCAAATACATCGAATCGCCCATCCAAAAGCTGCACGAGCACGTGGCGGAAATCGTCGGCATTTGGTGCGATGCGGCGGGGGCGTTCAGCGTGGAACTCATCAAGGATGTGACGCTGCGGGAATTGGTGGAGAAAATCGAGGTGCGGAAAAAGACCTGGCGGGAAGTGATTGCGGACATCCACGACCTGTTCCGGGAAAAACTGACGCCCGCCGAGCGGCAGGCAATCCGGGAAGGTTTCACCCAAAACAACCGCATCGAAGACCTCTGCAACAAAGCCGCCGACCCGGTTCACTACGCCGACTTGCCGGAGCCGGTGCGCCAGCCGCTGAAGGATTTTTTCACCGAACTCTACACTGACGTGCTGAAGCGGAAGCCGTTTGAGGATGCCTACGAAACGCTGAAAGCCTACTTCGACAAGCTCACCGATGCCAGCGGCTTGACCGTCTGCCCGTTTTGCGCCCTGAACGATTTGAAGTCCAGGTTTCACGACGGCCGGGACGCCTTCGACCATTTTTTGCCAAAAAGTGCTTACCCGTTCAATTCCATCAATTTCCGAAACCTGGCTCCGATTTGCCACGAGTGCAATTCGGATGAGAAACTGGCGAAAGACCCCTTGTTTGGCGGGGCAGGAAATATGGGGCGGCGGAGCGCCACCTACCCGTTTGCCAACAAGGTGGCGGAAATAGCGGTGACTGTCACGTTCACGGCGGACTTGAATTCCATCCGAGTCGCTTCGCTCGAACCGAGTCAGTTTCAGGTACACCTGACCTGCGCCGAGGTCGAAGCGGCTGCCACCTGGGATGCCGTTTTCGACGTGCGCAGGCGCTATGCCGGGAAAATCTGCCAGAAAATGAGCGAGTGGCTACAGGAATTGTGCAAAGAATATCGCCGCCGGAAAGGCAGGATGGATGTCGAACAGTTCTTCGAAGACAAATTGGAAGACTTTCGGGAAAGCCCGCTGGCGAGTGGGAATTTTCTTCGCTACGCTATTTTCAGCAAGCTCTGGGGCGACGGTATTTTGGCGGCGAGCATGCGGGAAATGATGGCGAATGAGTGAATGGTTTAATTTAAGTTAAACCGGTTCGTTGCTGTGCCGGATGCTTTGGTGATTGCGCCTGATAGAGTTGGGGAAGTCTGCGAGCTATTACAACGATTGCTGAAACGCTACCCAGGCAGGAATTGCAAGGCATTATTTATCTGGATTGCCATTGGACTGGCGTTGATTTTTGGGTTTGTTTACTCGTTAAAAGAGGTGTATGAGCAGAAGGAGGACAATAAGCGGTGGAAGGCTGATAGTTTGCAGCTACTAGAGGAGAAAGAGGGGTTGGTGGCGGAAAATTTGGCACTTCGATGTGGGGAATATCACCAGAGAAAATCAATGAAGAGTGCTCGATATAGACTTTTATCAGTCTAATCACTGGTCAGTGCCAACACGGCCAATGCCCGCTTTCCCTTGTCTTCCTTCAAATCCTGGATTTGCTCAAAGCTCAATGCCGTGCGCATCAACGGGTCGCCGGTGGCAGCAGTGAGAAAATTAGGTGATTTGATTCCTCCCCGGCAAGCAGGCAAAGCGGCGCAATCCATACAAGTATTTGGAAAATGCCAGCGGTAGGCTTCGGCGAGTGGTGATTGCCAGATTTCAGCCAACGGCTGGTGCAGCAGGTTGCCAAATGAATGCGGTGTGAAATTGTCGGGGCGGACACGTCCGTCTGGTGAAATATGGCATAATTCATATCCGGCAACGGTAGGAAAAGCGGTGAGCGGCGCAAAACATTTGGGAAAGCCATTGCCGATGCGGCAAGACGCCCCATCGTTTTGAAGGTGTGCAATGGTAGAAATGGCTCGCAGCAATTGGTTTTCAGTGGGCTGCAAAGGATGTCCTTCGCCTATAAATCGGTTGAAAACGGCGCAAGCAGCGCCCAGCGACTTCGACAATTCAACGATTTCTTCAATCTCCTCACAGGCATATTTGGTCAGGACGGTGTTCGTGAAAACCCGAATCCCGGTGGCACTCGCTGCCCGGATATTGCCGCAAGTTTCCTGAAATGCCCGTTCGGTGCTTTCCACAAAAGCCAGGTGGGAAGCGGCATTGCTGCCATGCAAACTGACTAACATGCCTGCGGCATGGCGGCAGCGCCGGTAGATTTCCACCAGATTTTCCGTGCGCAATTTTGTCCACCTGCCGGTGGTGAGCAGGGCGTGCGGAATGCTGTTTTCTTCCAGGAAATCAACAACCGCCTCGAATTCAGGATGCAGGGTCGGTTCGCCGCCGGAGAGACGCACGATGATTTTCTGAGGCTCGGCATTTCGCAACAAGGCGTCTAAAATTTCCCGCCAGCCGGTCATGTAAGCCATGTTGTTTTTGCGGTCTCTTTTTAGACGGGACAGCTCCACGTTGGCGCAGCCGGAGCAGAAATTATTGCAAACGGTAGTCAGCTCGAGCGTGAAAACGCAAGGCATCGCAGGCGCTGCAAACGGCAGGGGCTGCCGGCGCACGGTTTGCGGCTGCCGGGCAGTGGGGATGGAAAGAGTCGCTTGTTCGCTCATGCTGTTCATTTTATTTCAGGTGAGAGAATGTATTTGTGAAGGGTCTCATTCGCTGATAATGCCATTTCATGAATGGCAATGTCGAATTGCAGGGATTGTAATAATTCGGGTTTGCCTGCCAGGCTTGGAAAGCTGTTCCAAATCGGTTTTAAATCGTCGGAAAGCATTCTGACCAGCCGCTTTTCCTTGATAAGCAGGATGCGGCGGTTGATTTCAAACATGATATTATGGAAGTGGTAGTTTTCGTAAGGTTTGCCTTTGTCCGATATTTGGTTTAACCCAAACAAGTAATTCCACATCATGCGGTGGAGATGTCCGGTCATTTCAACCTTTCGGAGAATGTTCTCCTCGTTCAAAGCAGTTTTCCAGGCTGCTCTAAGCTCGTAAGCATCGGCGCCGGTATGTTTGAAAAGCAAGCTAAAATAAATATCCCCTTCCACTAAAGCTGCTTTCGACAC
Organism: uncultured Saprospiraceae bacterium; assembly: GCA_964533005.1. Classification (GTDB taxonomy): domain Bacteria; phylum Bacteroidota; class Bacteroidia; order Chitinophagales; family Saprospiraceae; genus UBA6168. The sequence continues at coordinate 30,839 of CAZHLB010000003.1, read as the reverse complement.
GACTATTGGGTAAGTATATTTGTCATTGTCCTTTCCAATTATAGTATGTTGCTTTATTCTCAGGTGGATATGCTCGATGATGTTGTCAATATTTCTATTTCGTTCCGCTTCGAGGGACGTCTCTTCCTCGCAGGTTTCGCCGCCGAGGTAGCGGGCGTTGGCAATACTTTGCAAAGCATCTTCTTTTCGGAACCGGTCACTTTCGCCCGCTTTTTTTGCCAATAAATAAGCGCAGTTCAATACCAGCAAAGCAGGGGTGTCCCAGAAATTTTTGTTTTCAATCTGATGCTGAAATTCTTTTAAAATTTCAGACTGAAAAAGTTGCCCGGCAATTTCGTCCGCCTTTTGTTTTTGCTCGTTTGCGGGTTGTCCGGTGTGTTTCAAAATGTATAGTTCGCCCAGCCGGAACAAGGCTTCCGACAACATGCGCTCCCGCCGTTTTCGCTCCTGTACCTGCTGACCGGCGGTCAATTTTTCATTGGTTTTTTTTATTTTTTTCTCGTCTAAAAAGGTGAGAATGGCGGAATGAAGCAGGCTTTCAGCCCTATCCAATTGCTTCAATTGCCCTTCGTTCAACCCCTCCCTGAATGCCTGCAACTCACCGTAAATAAACTTTTCGAGTGTCCAAAAATCTCCCGTCAGGTATCTTTTTGTTCCGTAAGCCACTGCTATAATTGCCTCTTCAAAATTAGAAAATGGCTTTATCTCAACCTTTAAGGTGTTTTCCAAGTGAGGACTGATGCCGGGATATTTTGAGAGGAGGCTGTCTAAAAATGCACTGGCTTTCTTGTTCAGGTTTGCGCCCTGGTAGCAGTAAAAAGTTTGGAAATGGCGGTAGGCAAGGTCGAGTTTGCTGGCAGGATTGGTTTTGGACAATGCTTCGTAGTATTGAATCAAGCAATTGTTGATGGCGGCGGCTTTGATGAATTTGCCTTTGCCCATGAGCGTCCAGACATCGTCTCGCAAGGTCTTCAGGTGATGCTCGCTTACTTGTTGCTCCGGGTCTGCCTGCAAGGTTGCGGCTTCGAGAAAGCTTTCCAAAAAAATGGGGAAAGTCCTGTCCTCCTTGAAAATTTTGGAACTGCGGATGGTTTCGTTGAGCACTCTTGACAGCGCCTCCCTTTCGCCGTGCCTGCGAGCAAGCCGGAAAACCTGATGCACCCGGTTTTCCAGCACTTGCAATAAAAGCAGGAAGCGGCTTTGGTTGTGCAGGTGGGCGTGGCGCAAAGCCAGTGCGTAAAATTTAAAAGGCTCCTCGAAAGCTTCCGCTGGCGGGTAGTCGGGTTTCAGCGCTTCTTCCAGTGCGAAGTCTCCTTCCGTTACGTAATATTTTGCCCATAAGTCATGGTAAACTCCGATATCGCTTTCGGAGAAATCTTTGATTTGCCCAGCGGCTTTATTGAATAAGCCTTTGAATTCTTCTTTCCGTTTCCGGTGGTCTTTTGAAAGATAAGAGAGGCGAAAAAGTGCCTCGCACGCCTCCATTTCCAAGTATAAAAAGGAGGCTTCCTGCGCAATGAATCTGGCATTTTCGAATGCCTGACAGGCGACATAAAAAGCATCTTTTGGTTTATTGGTAGTCAGGGTTGCCAGCGTCATTTTGCCATATTGGTAATACATGTCGGCTATTTCCCTGCCGAAATTGACGTTGAATTTTTTACGAAAATCAGCTTCATCTGCCCTGCTTAGGATATCGAAAGCAGGCGCTTGCTCATGGCTTATAGATAAAAAAATGGGCTTGGAAGGAATGTCTTTTTCAAGGGTGGCGAGCGCTTTAGCGGTGGTCTTTTTAGCTTCCGAATCTTCCAGGGGAACCAGCGGTTCAGCGGTTGTTGCGATGTAAATGTTGCGCTCCGAGCCGGTGCTTTTTAATTGAATAATTACCCTTGTATTAGAAAGGCGTTTGGGCAACAATGGGTCATTTACTTTTAAAACATTAATCAACAGTGCATTCAGTTCATTATAAATGCTCTCCAATATCGGGGCAGAAGTGTTCGATTCAGCTTGTGCATCCTGGCTAAGATTACCGATGACAGCTTTAAATTGTAATGCGTTTGACTGTACACGAATTTCCTCCCTCAACCCTGCTAACTGCGCCATTTCAATCGTACTGGACAATACTTTAATTGCATCCACCAATTTTCCCCGGTATCGAAGATTGACGCCGAGGTTGCTGCCCGCTCGGTCAATGGTGCGCACAAGAAACAGCAGCCGGTAGAGCAATACAAAAGGGATGTTTTTATGGGTCTCGCCATGCAGCTTTATTTCCTCTGCCAGCCGACGAAAATGGTCTATGGATGCTTCGATGGCAATGTTGTGGTGGCGGGCAGCTTCGAGAAAACGACCGTTTCGTTGGGCTTCGAAGCCCAGCAAATGTTCCGTCCAAATCACCCCGTGCGAGTCGCCGGTGAGGTAAAACAGCCTTTTCGATTCTTGAATGTCTTCCTTTCCTTTTTCCCAGTCTTGCCGCCAAAACTTCATTTCGCCGGTGCTCGAAAGCCACCTGGCTTCCAAGCCTTCCCGTTGGTGGTCGGATAAGACGACCCGCTTGGCGCAGAGCCAATTTTCGATGGCTATTTCTTCCTGTTCGCTGAGTTCTTCCGGATGCTGGTTTCTTAGATTTTTCAGGGCTTTTAGCAATTTACTTTGCGCTTGCTGGGTGACGGTGGAAAATTTATTGCGAAGGGCTGCCGGCAGGTTATTTTCATTGCCGGATTTCAGCGCCGCTGCTGCTGCTGCTTTTTCCATTTGCTCCAGCCATTTTTGGTCAGCGGGAAAATCGCTCCGTTTAGCAAATGCCTGGATGTCGTTCATCACTTTTTCAACACGGGTGTACCATCCTTTTTGTCCCCGCTCAGTCAGGCAATACTCGGCTTCTCTCATGCGAAGTTTAGAGAGCAAAAAGAAATCCCGGGATAGCGTCAAAGTAGTTTTCTCGCCCTCCGGCTCTTGCGCCAGCAAGCATTTTTCATGTTTGAGCCAGTAATATTTGTAAGCTTTTTCGAGCAGGCGGCTGCACAAGTCAGGGTGGCGGTCGAGGTGGTAGGCAAACTCGAACAGGAAGCGGTTGATGGCTTGTTCTTCGTCTTCTTTGCCATAAATATTGAAGCTGTATTCCACGTACTCGAGCAGGCGTTTTGGGAAATCAGGATGGGAGCGCTTTTTTAAAATATCCCGCTCCCACATATTGAGCAGGCAGCGGGTTAATTCATTTCTCTTTTCAAAATGGGGGTCGGAAAGGTTGTGATGATATTCCAACACCAATTCCAGCACCTCGTCGTGGAGCAGGCGGACGATTTCTTCGCCGTTGTCGCGGTCTTTGACGATGGCGCTCAACTTCTCTTCGGTAAATACCTCCTGAAAAAACCTGCGAACCTCTCCCTCGAACTGCTGACCAGCTTCACCACCGTACCAAAACTCAGCATATTGCTTGGGATTCAGCCCATGTTTAACCAAAGCCAGGCGGGTGATGGCAGCGGCGCATTGGTTTCTGTTTTCGTCGTTGGCAGTATCTCGCAGGTGGATTCGCCCGATGAGGAATTGTTTGAAAAGCTGTTTTTGCTCCGCTTTTTTCTCCTCGCTGGCCGCCCACCGGGTTTTACCCAAAGCTTGCCCGAGCAATTCTCCGAGGGATTTTTCCTCAAGTTCTATGCAAACCCGGTTAACTAAGGTGCAGAGGAAATCAATAAAAATAGGCTTGCCTTCGGTCAGTTGCTGAATCTCCCGGCATAGGTCAGTGTAGCCGCCTTTTGCAGTGCTGCGCAATTCTTTCAGCACCTGTTGCTGCTGTTTTTTGTGCTCGCCGGGGCTTAGTTTGATTTTGAAATATTGATAGACTTTCTCTTCATTGAAGGGCGCAAGCTGGAAATACTGAACCTGCAAAGACTCCGACTGGCTGACCTTCAACTTTTCCCGCCCGGCTACAAAGACCGTGCTTTGCATCTTGACCACCAGCCAGGGAAAAAGCAAATCCACCAGCCACGTACGAAGCGGCGCCGCTTCGCTGCCGAGGTACTGCTCGTCGAAACCATCAAAAAAGAATAGGAATTTGCCGGAAAGGGCAGCGTTTTTGTGTTGCTCCAGGTACTGCCGAACCGACTGGTCGAAGAGCCGTTCCGCCCGAAAAGAAGGGTCGTAATCTCCGACAACTGCCTGTTCATCTTTCGGTGGCTGAAGCGGAAAAACGTCCAGGAAACTTTCGCCTGGAATTTCCTCCTCCCCTCCGGAGGCGATAACCTGCCCAAACATGATTTTCGTAACGCTTTCGTCTATCAAATCCATCCGCTTCACAATCTCGCAGAGGATGTCTTTTTTGGTGGTGTACTGGGAGGACAGTTCAATGAATGGCAGTTTCGCTTTTGCATTTGCGCGGTCGTTCGTTTGGTCTCTGCCGGGAGTTGCCGGGGCGAAATGGATTTGGTAAGCATGCAGCCTGGCTTCCCGCATGGCGAAACTCTTGCCCAAACCACCCTTTCGAGCCTGCTCGGAATAGGGATTTCCGGGGTCAACGCCAGCCAGGTCGCCGGGATGGATGTTGACGAGGCACGGATTGGGATTGTCCAGGATTTTTTTGATATCCTCGATGGCTCCGCTGGGTTGCAGGTTGTCCACGAAAAAGGAGGGGTGGAACGGGCTATTTTGACTGGAATTATCCATACGGCAAAGGGTTTAAAAAAAAAGAGCAGCGAATGTATTGAATGACGTGAATGTTTTAGTGGGATGAGAGCGGAGCAGGTAAAAAAGGGGGTTAAGGGTTGACTTTTAAGGGGTAAAGCGGTGCGAGGGCTGCGGCGAGAGAGAGGAGGTAGAAATTGCAGTGGAAATTTTCAGGCAACTTATGGTTGGGAGGACAAAACGGGTCGCCGTTGGCAATTTTGTGAATCAATCTTATCAGATACTCGCGAATGCCCCGGTTAATCTCAGAGATGAAATGGTGAGCTTCCCTCAACAACTCTTTGAGCCGCAATCCTAATTGCTCGAAAGGGGAGCCTAAAAGTACGGTGCAGAACGTCCAGGCGCTTTTTGCCTTGCCACAAATGCCTTCGATAAACTTCACAAGCTTTTGAAATTTAGCTTCCAGCGCTGCTTTTTGCTCGGCTGCTTCGAGCGGTGAGTTGTGGGAGGTAGCGGTAGGAGTTTTCATGCTGGCGGAGCGTTTTTGCACGACCTTTTTTTCAGCTTGCGACCAAGACTCAATCACCCGGAAAAACACGTCCGAATGGTTTTCTCCTTCTTGCGTGAAGCCGTCCCAGGCATCCCCGCCAATAGAGAATTCAGCGCAAAGTTCCGTTCTCAGATGGAAGGCAACGTTGAGCGCCAGGGCAACTCGCTCATGGTTTGTAAGTTTCAAATCTTCGCACAACGAAAAGAAGAAGTGCTGAAGGGTTCCCTTCGAATGAGACTCAAGTTGCTCCTGCACGGAACTGAAAAATGCCTGCTTATCCCACTCGATAGCTTGCCGCAGTTTTCTGGAGCCGATTTTTTCAAACAGGTCAAACTCGATTCTGGCAGGTTCGGGTTGGGAATAGGCATAGGCACATTCGTAAAGTGCTTTCGCTTCTAATTCTTTCTTTGCGATGGCTTCGCCAATAGTTTCTCTCATGCATAGCCCCGGTGACATACGAATGTCTTTCTGGCATTGCTCAAAGGTCTTTTCATCGAAGCGGTTGAGAACGTTTTTGGAAAATACGCACTCAAAAGTGCCCATCAGTTTGCCGTCGCAATTGAAAACGAAAGCGCCGTGCAGTTTCTCTTCTAAAGTTGTGCTATCAATTGACTCACTCACTGCTGCCGGCAGAATTATGGTTCTTTCCTTTGTTGCTTTATTGTCTTTGAAAGTGACGCATTGGCACTCCAATTCATCTTGCGTTTGGTTGTCCCAATAAATCACAACGCCCTCCATGTCTTTGAAACTGGGCTGCCAAAGCCGGATATTTTCAAGAGACAAATTCACTTTCGCGGATACGCTGGAATAATTGGCTTTTCCCGTGAGGTAAAATTGAAAATCACCTTGTTGGCAAAGAAAGCGGGTTGGAGCGCCCTGGTCACCTGGTTCAAAATCGCCCATTTGGGCTTTGTCCACAGAATTGGCGCGTATCATCACAATTTTTCGCCCGTCAAATTCACCGATAACAAGACCGATTCTGCGGTCACGTTCCGCAGCCCGTTTTGCTTGGAGGGCATCATTTTGCGAGGCTGGCTCACCCGTCAAAGGTGTCGCCCAGACAAAATGCTTTTTTAAAGCTTCGTAGATGTCGCGAGGGATTTGAGCCATGTTTGTGTGTTCAAGTTTTTGTTAGAGATTATCTGCATCTGGTTTCTTCAAAGAGGGTTTCGATTAATTCGCTCAAGGTCATTTTGGAAGGATGTTTTTCTAAATCGCCAGGCGGCTCTTCCTTGAGACTGAGATAATATTTGCTGGCGCCGTTGTCAACTCCGCAGCAATTAAGCTGCTTACCGAAAGGGTCTTGGGGCACACCCTTTTTCTGCATGTAAGCGTGGAGTTTCGTAACCAAATCTGTCAGTTGTAAAGTTTCCTCCTTGTTGTTTTGCAACACGTGAATCAATGCCTCTGCAAAAGGACTATGTCCTTTGCCATTGTCCACTGGCTCCATTCCGCCGGAACCAATCAGGAAAGGAGCATTGAGTTTTTTCGTCTTTCGCTGTCCATCTCTGGCAATCGCATCTGTCAAAGCCCCGGCAAAACAGGAGTCCACTATCAAAATGATTTTTCCTGCAAGAATACCGTTCAGGTGGGTGAGAAAGTCTAAATTGGAAATGCCGGAAGTATTGGCGGATTGAAAATCAGAAGCGATGGGAAGGAGATATCCTTCTCCTTTTGCAGCGTCGTGCGTTCCGTGTCCGGAGAAGATAATCCAGAGGGTGTCCTTCGGGGAAAATTTTTTTTCAAACTGAGAGAGACTGTCCAGAATATCCTTCCTGCCAAGGGCTTGCTGGAGGGTTGTCTCCTCCCAACTGAAGCTTTCGTAACGTTCTACCAACACCTTCATAATTTCCTTGCAATCAGCAAGAGGCGTGTCTAATGGCTTCAATGGATATGAGTAGCCTTCTATGGCGATGGCGAGTATGTGGTTTACTCCGAAACCAGTTGTATTTGTTTCTTCATTAATTCCTTTTTCAGGCATAGGCGGAGGGTCATTTGAATGGTTGAGTAAATTTGAATGGACAAAAGTAGGAATTCTACATACTCTCGTTTTGCTAATTTGGTAAGTTTTGCATAGAAAGCAAAATGAAATACATGGTTTCCTTTTGCCTAAATTTTGCCTGACAATTCAAGCAGTGCCAGAATGTTCTGGTTGCGCCGATTGGAAAAGTGCTCGAAGGTGAGCACGATTAAAAATTCAGCCCTACTTATCCGAGTTTTATGGACTCAATCACCCGCCTCATTCCGTCCTCAAAATGTTCATCGCTAAGGTCAATGGTCAGCCGCTCTTTCAGATTGGCGACGATTTCGGGCAAGCCGTTTTTCAGCTTGAGGTAGCGGGTGCGCTCAATTTGCAGATGTTCGATGCCTAAGTCTCTCTCTATACTGTTTTTCATCTCCTCTTTGATTTCCAATAGATGCCTGTCAATCTCCTCCGTCGCCGTCCGCACGAAGCTGCGCTTGAAAAACTCCGTCTGAATGGCGCAGGCGATGAACCGTTTCTCCGTAATGCGCTGCGCCACCAACATATTCAGCGATTCCATACCCACCCAGGCGGACAATAGGCTGTTGGTGCTGACCAGCGACAGCGTCACGTCCGTGTCCCGAATGCTTTGTTCGATGAAGGTTTTGATGTCTCCGCCTGCTTGCAGCTTTTCCGAGTCAATGGTGACAGCGATGCCCGCTTGTTCCAGACTTGCTTTGATGCGGTGGGCGATGGTGGCGTCCTTGTGGTTGTAAGAGATGAAGACTTTGCGGGCGGCGGGGTCGGGTAGGGGAGAGTCTCCGTTATTTTTCGGCTTGCCGACCTGTTCCGTGAGGGTCAGTAGGGCACGGACGATTTGATTGCGGCGGGTCGTCGAGTTTTCGAAGGACAGAATGCCTAACATTTCATCCTGTCGCAGTTTCTTCCACTGGTCTACAAACAGAACAACTTCGGCATTGCCCAATTCCACCTTCAGCATTTCCAGCGCTTCGGCAATGTCGTTATTGCCGATGAGGTCTTGAATCTTTGACTTCTTGTCAATAATGATATTCGTTTTGGCGGTTGGTTGACGTTGCGCTCTGGCCGGCATTGGCATCCCTTCCTTCCTGAAATCTTCCTCCTCCGGTTGCGCTCCCACGCCGTCGAGCAGCGCTATCAAGTCCACCTGCTCGAGGCTCTTGCTGCATTCCACTGTGCGCCGCATGGCTTGCCTGCGCCGGAGTAGATTATTGAATTCGTAGAAATAAGGCTCCGTCTCGCTTTGACACTTTTCGCAAATACAGGGGATGAGCTTCTCCACTTTCAGGTTGGAAAACGAATCGTGCAGCTTGTCGAACTCTTCTGCTAAGACCACCAATAGTTCCTTGCGCAGCGCCGGGTCGTTGCCACTCACTCGGATGCGAATCACATCCCGCTCGCCTGCCAGTTCCATCACCTCCGCCTTTGCGCCGAGACGCTCCAGCAGGACGCCGCTGCGCCATGCCAGGTCGGGGCGGCTGACGAAGCGGTGCAGGCGTACGATAATACGGCTGAGCAAACCTTTGGGCAGGAAATCGTAGCGGTAGCGCAGCGAGAGGTTGCCGTGTTCCTCCCAATGGTGGTCGTCGGGCTGCGAGTCGGGCAGCAGTTGCGGGACGAGCCACTGCCGGGGCTGCGAGTCGGGCAGTTCGTAACACAATTCAAACTTCAGCATCAGCGCCAGTAACTGCGGGATGCGCCTGCGCCATTGCTCCTCCTGCCAGATGCGCTGCAGGTTTTCCTCGCCGAACCTGCCCCGCCGCTTCACCTGCTCGTCGTCCAGGACTCGATAGCAGGCATTGGTTGCCCACTCCTTTTGCAAGATGATGGTTTGGCGTAGTGCTTCATTGTCCTGGAAGTGCAGGAACACGCCCAGGTCGTGTAGGTACTGGCTGAGTTGCAGCGCCTGCTGCTCGTCCACCCGGTTCGCAGCGCAAAGCGAGAGCCAGTCTTCTTCGCTCATGTAGGCTTGCTTCGCCGTCCGCTTTTCCACCTCCTCCCGGATGACGACCCACTGCCTGGGCAGCGGTGTGCCGACGTGCGGCAGGTTTTGGATGAGGTGCTCGATTTCCGCCCGCAGCTTGTCCAAGCCCCTGCCCGTGAGCAGGTTGACGGCGAGGCTACCCTGCACGAAGTCGAAGCGCCCCTTCATGCTGCGCAAGTCGAGGCTTTTGCTGCGGTCGCCCTTTTCGTTTTGCACGATGAGCAAGGGGCTGCCGCCGCCTAACAGCGACACCATTTGCAGCCAGTTGCGAAAGGTGGGGTCGTTTGCCGATTTGTCATTCTTGCTGGTATCGTCTACAAGCAAATAGAGCGAGCGCTTGTTGAGGAAAAACTGATGCGTGGCGTGATAGACCTCCTGCCCGCCGAAGTCCCAGACGTTCATGCGGAATTGCCCGCCGTTTTTCAGCGGGAAATGCAGCACGTGGATATCACTGCCCCTAGTAGTGTCGGCTTCTTCCGGCAGTGGGGCGGCGGGGTCTATCAGCTTGCGATAGAGGGAGGTTTTGCCAGCGCCGCCTTCGCCGAGAATAAATAAATTGGCTTCGTAAAGCCTCCTGACTCCTTCCTCTTCCCTTGAACGGAAGTATTCAAGGATGGCGGCGCTACCTTCTTGTACAATTTCAATTGGCGGAATTTCCAATGGATTTTCTTCCAAGACAATTTGGCTTTGCTCTCTCCACTCCCAGCTAACACTCAAACCTTTGTTAATCAGTGGAAGAATAGGTTGCAAAGAATGAATAGCATTACGATGAACATGAATCAAATTTAGATTGGTTAAATTTTCAAGTGATTCCAGCGAGGTCAATTGATTTTTCCATGCCTTTAGTACTTCAAGGTCATTTAACATGGCAACTGGTTCTAAGGAGACAAGCTGGTTTTCAGGCACTAACAATTCCTTCAAAGAGTGCAGATTTTCCACCCCTTCTAAAGTACGAAGCAGGTTAAAGCCAACATCCAGATGAGTAAGGTTAATTAAGCTGCGAAGGGGCTTCAAAGATTCTATGCGATTGAATCGCAAGCCAAGCATTTTCAAATTTGTCAATACGGTTAATGGCTCGAGAGATTCAATTTGGTTACCACTTGCATCAAGTATTTCAAGGCTTTTAAGGTTCTTTAATGGCTCAATTGATGAAATATGGTTACCAACAACGTTGAGATGTCTAAGATTGACGAGCGAACTGAGAGGTTCGAGGGAGGTTGCTTGCTGTTTGTCATCATTGATATCCCCAATCACCAATTTTATTAATGACCGAAGGTTTTTTATTGCTGCTGGAATTTTTGAAAACCTGTTCTTGTCTCTTTTATTGCTGCTATATTTTTCTGTCCACATACCTTTTTGAGGTTCATATTCATGCCATGCATTGCTTAAAATTAACTCCTCCAACCAATCTAACTCAAATACTTCTTCGGGAATCTCTGTCAGCCCGCAGTTTCCCAAATCCAAAAAAGTAGCTCTCGTTTTTTTGGCTTCTTCAATGCGGGTCAGGGCTAATTCGGAAGCCGATGGTTTTTGCAAGCGATAATCGGATAGCCGCCATTGTTCCACCAGCTTGCTTGCCCAGGCAGATTTGAAGAGTAGGAAAATCGGCGATGGTTCCGGCTTTCCCATGTGACTAATACTTCGATGTGGATCCGTCACTTCTTCTTCCAATTTTTCCATTGGAGGAAATGCCTCCTCAATGCTTTTTCCGTTCAAAATATCTTGATAAAAAAGCTTGGAAAATTTCAGAGCGGCGGCATCGGACAAATTACCTTTTATTGCGATTGCTGCCCAAACCGAAAGCCCCGTCAGCAGCTCCGATATCACGTCGCTAAAGCAAGCATTTAGCACGACTATCCTCAAATTTTCTTGGCAATGAATAATATCCAAGAACTTGGATAGGTCAAAAGCTCCTTGTTTTAAATGTAAGCCTTCTTGGGTGCCATTGCCAGCGAAATGAAACCAATGAAACCGGTTACGATATTCTTCGCTTTTGAAAGTCGCTTCTAATTCTTCAGGAGTTGGGTCAGTCAATATCAGTAGCTCGGCATGAAGTTTTTTGAAGGCATAGCCAAGTGTGTCTTCTATAAATTCCTTCTCTTGCCTGACGCCGGGTATCTGTTCTTCAGGGTCAGAAAAAACGAAGAGAAACAGGGGCGGTTTTTCCTTCTCGTGTCGCTCTTTGAGCGCCGAAAGGCTCAAAATCAATGCCTGCTTGGAAGCGCCTTGCGGCAGGTCGAGTGCCGCACGAGCCAATTGAAGGGCTTGCGCTGTGTCCGCATCCCACAGCCCGCTACTGGGCACGTGCAGAAAACCGGTGTTTCGCAGCAGGTCTTGCAGGCGGACAAGCTGGCTGGCGTTTCCCAAAAAAAAACGATTCAAAGCAGCCGGAGCGCCCATCACTTGCGGAGTGTGTTTTTCCCGAAGCTCATTGCCATAAGTTGCTTTGACCTGCTCCAATCCTTCGAATTTTTGCAAGGCTTGCAGGAACAACTTCCGGTTGGAAATGCTAAAATCCGCCTCTTGCAAAACCTGGCAAAGCGACCAGGTGAATGCGCTGAAGTCTTGTCCTTCAATATTTTGTTTCAGGTTGTAAGGAACTTGCGAGTGTTTGGCAGTTGCCAAAACCAACATGCGCTCATCCTGCGTATCCAGCCAGTGCGGCGTGGCGGAATAGGGCACTTCGAGCACGGCGGTGATACTTTTGCAAACAGCTTTTTTGGAAATTACTAAAATCTCTTCATCTGAGAGCCAGGTCGCCGGTTCTTTCAAGTTTTCCTTCGTATCGAAGCATACGCACCAGCAATGCCCTTGTTTATCTCCTTCTCCTTTGGTAGCATTGGAAGAAATGTAAAAAACGAGGTCGTCCTGCTCCGTAGCGTCTTCCACGAGCATAGACCAAGACTGAAGGATGGCGTGTTTTGTAGCCCGCTCGTTGGTCAGCAGCGTAAGCTCGATATGTTCCGGTTGCAGCATTTTTCTGAGGTGACTTGCAAAAAGCTTTGCATCATTGGCGCCTTCCAAAGTGCTATAATTTTTCGTTGAGGCTTGGCTAACGCCCACCACCAAAGCCCTCACCTTCCGCCCCACCGCCACGCTCGCAGCCGCCATTTTCTGCCGTGCCTCCGTAGAAATCTCAATCGCCACCACGCCATCCACGTTCAACGCTCGCTCGGACAGCAATTCCGGTTGCCGGTAAAGTTGCTCGTATGCTTCCAATTGCTTTTCCCGGCGCATGGTCAAGTCCCGCATCACCTGTGTCAGCGCCCGCATGGCAGGGTAGCCTTTGGGCGGCTCGGCTTTCGGATGATGCACTTTCACCTCAAAACGGGACGCCATTTTTTCAATCGCATCCCGGTAGCGCAGTTGTTCCTGGCGGTTTTCAGCCGTTTCAAATGCTTTAGCCACTTTGGCGAAGGCGGCGCTGGGGTCTAAATAGCTCAAGGCTGTCCACTCCTGGGCTTCCCGGAAAGCGGAGTCGCCGGCGCTACCTGGCATTGGGTCGTGGCGGGCGTAATCGAGCAGGAATTGGGCGACTTCGGTCAGCGGGTGAAAATGAAAGCGGTTTTTTTCGGGCGACTCGGTCAGCATTTGCAGGTATTTCAACAGGGCTTGGCGCACCGGCTCTACCATTTCGTAAAGCTCGAAGCCGATTTCTTCCAACAGCGGAGAGAGCAGCAAATCCGCCGGGGCAACCGGGTGAATGAAAACAGGCTCGCCTTGCAGGCGGTAAAATTTGAAGTTGAGCCAAAGCTTGTGCAGCAAATCAGGCGTAAGCACCGAAGGCAAGGAGGCGTAACAAGCCAAGGCAAAATGACCGAATCCGTAGGCATGAAAGCGCCGCAGCACGAATCGCTCGTAATAATATTCCAACCGCCGCTGCGCCAGCAGGTCGGGAATTTCCGGAAATCCTTCGGGCAAAAACTTCATGATTCTGGTTTTGCAATCAAAGCTCGGCGCAAGCTCTGAGCGTCGGCGGGGACGGTCAGAATTTACGTTACTTTTATCTGCCGCGCAGTGCATGAACAGCTTGCAACAGCCCCGCCTTGCCCATTTCCAGCAAGGGAAACATGGGCGTGCTACCTTCCCGGACGATACCTTCCGCCGTCGTGCCTGCCCAGCGGTGGCGGGGCATGGGATTGAGCCAGGCGACAAAATGCGCTCGCTTGTGAAGGCTGTCCATGCCGTTGCCGGCGGGGCTGCCGTTCAAAAATTCCAAAGTTTTTTCCAAGCGTTTCTCATTCCAATTGTTTCTCGCCGCGCCGGCGTCGCTTATGACCAAAGCGTTGGTGCGGTCGGGATGGATGCTGTGATAAACCTCGGAAAGCGGCACAGGGTCTATCAGATTCGGGTGCTTGTAAACGTGCCCGGCTGGGCAGTTGTAGAAATAATAAACCTGTGCCTTCCGGTGCCCGCCTTCTTTGCGGGCAGCTTCCACCAAGCGGTCGGTCAGCCGGTGAAAAGGCGTCATGGAGCCCCGGCGGTCGGCGAGAATGAGCAACAGGTCTTCGCTGTTGATGGCTTCCTGGAAAAAAACAGGGTGCAGCAAAATGCCTTCCCGCGCCACCTGCTTCACAGTCGCCTCCACGTCCATTTGCCTGCCGGGGCGGAACTCCTCCTTTTTTCGCAGGTAGCGCCAGCACTGCGCCATTTCCCGGTAGCTGACCGGCATGTAATCTTCGGTGAGCAAAAAGCGGCTGGCAGCGCCCGCTCCGGACTGTTTGATTTTTTCGGAAATCTCCGGCGTTGTCGGATGCAAGTACAGGTGGAGAAACTTCTTTTCGCCGAGGCGCTGACGGGGTGGTTCTTCGTCTGGCGGCTCCGGTTCGAAAATTGTTGTTGCGGAGCCAGGAAGCTCTTGTTTCTGCTCGTTGTTCGTATTTTTTTGCCCGGCAGTTTCCCTGGCGGCAGCTCCGGAATTTTCAGTTGGGGTTAGTGGTGCTTCCGCAAGGTGAGTTGTCTTTTCCAAGTCCGGCATTTCGTACAGCCAAGCCAATTCTTCATAGACGTAGCGCAGAAATGCTTGTGAAAACTTCCCTTCGTGCTGCGTTTCCTGCAAAAACAGGAGCTTGCAAACGGTGTAAAGCCGGTGCAATTTCTCCGGTTCTTTCGACCAAGAATGGCTGATTGCCCAAGCGGTGAACAGCTTCAGCTTGCCCAAATCCAAGGGATAGCCAAGTTCCTGCTGCAGCTCTCGCAGGAATGGCTCGATGAAAAGATGGAAAGGTGGGCTTTCGTGCATGTGGATTAAGCGTTGGAAGTGGACAAGGCTTTGAAATCGTTTTCGGTTTTAATCAGCGCCGCCAGGAAAGGCAGCTTGCCTTTTTCGTCCGGTAGTTTTTTCTTTTTGCCGTTGAGAAAAGAATCTTCGAGCAGGCGCACCCAGTCCTTCAACTCGCTGGTGGAGATGGTTTTGTTCACCGTGGGATTGGCTTTGAGTTGGTCACGAAGTTTTTTGAAAGCTTCGATAGCTGCGTGTGAATAGGTTTTTCCTCCTCGCTTCGTCTTGAAGCCGGGGAAATTGGCAGCAATAATGCTTTCCAAAATCTCTTTTTCGGGAAACTCGATGAAGTGAAACAGGCAGCGTCGCAGGAAAGCCTGCGGCAATTCCCGCTCCTGGTTGCTGGTGATGAAGATGAGCGGGCGCTGCCGGGCGACAATTTCCTCGCCGGTCTCGCGGATGAAAAAGCGCATTTCGTCCAGTTCGAGCAGCAGGTCGTTGGGAAAGTCCATGTCCGCTTTGTCAATTTCATCAATCAGCAAGATGGCAGGCTTGCCTGGCTCGCTTGCTAAGAAGGCTTTGCCCAGGGGACCCAGTGTCCGGTACTTGACGAGGTCTTCTTTTTTGGGTTGGGCGTCGCCGGAAGTGTCGGGCGATTGCGCTGCCGGGGTGAAAGTAAACTTGTGAGCGTCCCGCAAATAGGCGATGTGGTCGAAAGTGTACAACCCGTCCTGCGCTTTGGACGAAGACTTGACGTGCCACTCGAAATAGTAGCGGCTGTAACCAAGTTCCTCGTCTTTGTACCAATCGTAGGCGACGGCTTGCGCCACCTTGGTTTTGCCGCAGCCCGGCTCGCCTCTCAGCAAGAGCGGGCGCTGGAGGATTTGCATCAAAGAGACGGCTTCTTTCAATGCTGGCGAAGGCAAATAAGGGTCAATCTGCTCCGGCATCCCACCTGTTTGGGAAGACCGGATTCCCTTGAATTTTTTGCCTTCGAAGTCGAATTCGTGCGCCCAGCGGGGCACGTCTGGCGCTGATTTTTTAAGCGCTTCGCCGGTGTAGGCACGTGGCTGGACGGATGGGTTGTTTTTCATTCTTTCCATTTTTCTAAAAAGATTTGGTCGTAGCATTCGATGCGATCGCATTGCTTGCAGATGAGCAGAATGGCTTCCTCCACGAATTGCTTTTGCTCGAAACTTTGAAGTTTGTTTTGGATGTCCAAAAACTTCTGCGCCTTGCCAATTTTACCTGCATTGTTTTTCACCCAGCCTTTTAAATCCTTGTCCCTGTCCACGGGCTGGAAGGTGGAGAAACACAAGGCGCCGGAATGTTCCGACCCGGCATGCTCGTGAAATTGAGTGCGGTCGAAAGCGGCATCTTGCCCCCGGCGGTCAAGCACAAACAGGAAAAAGCGGTTGAAAAGGTCGGCCGGTATGACCAGGTCGGGCAGTTGGAGCACTTCGTTGAACTTGACCCAAAACTGGTAGAGCTTTTTTTCGATGGGCTCGTCTTCGTTGAAGCGCTTGCCTGTTTTCAAAATTACCAGGCAATTGCCCTCGTCAAGTTTCCTGAGCAAAGTCTCGACAACCTGCCGTTCGGACAGCCTGCTTTTTGCATCGCAATACTTGTAGGACAGCAACTCCCACAAATCTTTGTACGCTCTTTCGCCCTCGTGAATATCAATTCGGAAATAATAAGGTACGGTGGCGCTCAAGTCGAAGTCTTGGCTTTTATCTTTCAAAAAGTGATGCATAAACAGGTGATGCCCACACCTTTCGGTACCATGCAGGTAGATGAGATTGAACAGGTACGGGACACTAAAATCAATGCTTTCCTTTCTTTGCTCAGAAAAATTGAGGTTCAGCAGGGCTTCCCGAAGTTTGATGGGGATGGGTCTGCCGGTGTCTTTCCGGAAAAAGACGTAGTCGCCTTCCTGGTGATTGGCAGAGCCGAAAGTGAACGAGACGGGCGAGCCGCCGCCATAACCCAAAACGAGGGGGCGGATTTGTTCGGCTAATGCCAGTTGGTTGATGTCGCTACTGTTGCTCAGGCATTCAAGAAAGGCTCGGGCAAAGGGGCTGTGCCCTTTTCCATCGCTGACCGGCTCTATCCAACCTGCTGTGAGAATGCGCCGGGATTTTCTGGAATACACATCCTTCAAGGCATTGGGGAATACAACCGCTTGCTGAGGCTGTGAAGGCGGGATTTTGTCGTCAAACCTGATATTCTTCAGATCATCTTGGGTTTCTTTGGAAACGGCGCCGGCAAAACAACAGTCTAAAATCAGCAGCAGGTGGCGGCATTGGATATTTGAGAGCAAGTTATTGATGAATGGACCAGCATCAATAAAGGTGGTTTCATCTCCTTTTTTACCATCGACCGGCACCAGATAAGTGCTGTTTGTGCTGTCGTCCCAGAATCCATGCCCTGAGAAGAAAACTATCAGGTTGTCGTGCTCACTTATTTCAAGTGGTTCCTGACTTCCTTTCTGGCGGATGAGTTTTTTCAACCTGTCGTTTATCGCTTTACGAGTCGCTTTGTCATTTACCAACTCGCAATCAATCACATCCTTTTCAGAAAAATATTCCTCCTTGAGCAGTTTGGAGATGGCATTCAAGTCCTTGACCGGGTTGTTCAATCGCAACTCGGAGTCTTGGTAATTGTAGTCAATGGCAATGCCAATGAAGATGTTTCTGCCTTTTGGCAGCTCGCCAGCGGAATTCTTCACCGGGTCGGACATCCCTTTTTTTTCTTCTTCATCCATATTTCGGAGTCGAACAGGTAACTGAATAGTTGAAGTAGCTATTCAATAAGTTCTTGGGTAGGAGAGGAATCCCACGCCAAAATCGCAGGCAATTTCGGGTGCATGAACGACACTTCCAGCGGGTCGCATTCTTCCGGTTGCTGAAGCTCGTCTTCAAGCTCACTCATGCCTTTGCCCCTCGCCCAGTTGACTTCTTTCCAAATATTGACGATGCCGCTGTCCTGAATCTCCAGCTCGAAGCAAGAAAAAGCAAACGTCAGGTAGTTGCTGCCTTCGTGCCAGATGGTAAGGTCTGTCTTTTTGCCGCTGGAAACTTGCAGCCCCGCCTCTACCAACCCATCGATGGAAGGCGCTTCGATGCCGAGGCTTTTGCCGCTGCTGCGAGTCAGGTGAATGGAAAATTTCTTGCTTTCCAGGAGGCTGCTCACGATGTAGCAGCCCAGTTTTTCCCGCTTCATCATCTTGACGCTGGAATGCTCCATTTTCACCCGCTTCCCTTCCAGAGCGGTGCCCATGACCGTGTGCGGGATGCGCCTGCTGCGCACGTTTTGAAAGGAAATCGCCATCTGCATGTCGCCTTTTAAAACCGCTTTCACCGGCTCCATTTTCAGGTCGAACCCACTAAAAATGCCATCCAGCAGGCGGAAGCCCAAGTCCAGGTTAAATTGACTGGTTCTGTTCAGTTGGACATTGGCAGATTTGATTTTGTCAACAGGCACATCCAACTGAGCATCGCCTTGCAAAATTTGGGAGAAAGGACCCAGGTGGTGGGTTTCTTGACCCAGGTGCATCACCAAGTCCAACAGATGGATGCCAGTGCTCGGCGGCAGGAAGGGCGTGGCTTGAAAAACGCTGTGAAGTTGTGTGAGCAAAGGGTCGGCAGGGTTGCCATTGCAATTGAATTTGAAAGAAAACATGGCAGAACTATTTTGATGGTGAAAAGTGAGGGGAACTGCTTCGGCGAGCGCTGATTTTTGAGAAAATCAACGCTCGCCAACGCATTCCTCAAGCTCGATAGGCGGGATTGACTATGTTGAAAGTAAGCAGGCAGGTTTTCCAATCTTCGGGCTTGAGCGCAGCATTTTTTGAAAGTGTGCTAATCCCCCTGTAAGTCTCCAAATTCTTGGACTTGACTGGCTCTTGCAAATCTTCCTGTTCCAGCAACTCAAGTGAAAACTCGCTGGCTGCAGCAATGACCAGGAAATGGCATTGCTCCGCTTGCCAATTGAACTCGGAGATATAATTCTCCAGGGAAAGCGCCAGTATTTTTTCATGGGAATTGCCAGGCTCGAGTTGCCGGACTGTGTAAGGCTTATCCCAGAACAGGCTTGTTTCGATGGCAAACAGCGAAGCGAGATACGCCAAGCCGAAATAGAGCGGCTCTGCTGCGCCGTTGGTAAGATGGATTTCCAACCTTCCGGCAGGCTGACCGGCTTTGTTTTTTTCGGGCAAAGCCAGCGTGTAGCTGCCGTCATTTTCCGGAAAAACAACCTGCCCGTTTTGGCTGATGCGGATGTCAAAAGCTTCGTCCGGAATTTCGGAAGCAGGATTTTTTTGCAGGTTCTTCGCAAAAGCCCACCTGCTGATGCTTTTCAGTTGGCTCAAGAGTTTTTCCGGTTCGTGGAAAGCAACGGGCGCGGTGAGGGGGCGGTGATCACCGGGATTCGTGAGCGTCCAGGCGCCTTCTTTTGGCAGCAGGCAAACCTCGGCTTGAGCGGCGCTGTCCACGCATTTAAGGCTATTTTTTTGCAACTCCGTTGTGGAAATTTTTCCGAGGAACGCCTGCTTTTCCGCATCGTCTCCTTGAAAGTAAAATGGCAAAACCCGGCTCATCAGGCTGGGCACGAAAGCGTCATACCTCTCCCGGGTAGATACGCGGGCATAAGGCTCGAATTCGATGATTGCAAAACCGGGAAAAACTTGCTCTACCGAGGCAAGCTCCGTGCCTTGGCCCGGGATGGTCACGGTGATTTGCTGCGGCACGTTTTGCCAGGTTTTGGTCACGCCGTAGGCAGCGCCCTTGTCCACTTCCCATCGTTGCAACTGCTGGTTGAAATAGACCTGCGAAGCGATGGGCTTTTCCCGGATAACGCCGCCAAGAAAAGTCTTGAACAGCGACTTGCTCAACTCCCTCCAGGTCTCAGGCTTGCCGTCGAAAGCGAATAATTGAGGAGTTTGCGGGCGAGCGTATTTGTCTAAGTTCATGCCTCTGATGCGGTTGCGGGTGCGATTTTTCAATTCCAAGTAGCTAATGTCGCCCCGGCACTGCTCCAACTCTGCCAGTAATGCGGTGGTGAAAAAACCGCCGTGCTCTTGCTTTTCGTAGGCGGACTCGTGGCTGTCGCAGGCAGCTAATTGCATGTGAATGCCTTGCGGCAAAACTTCCTTCAGGGAAGATTGCCGAATCATTTCAGAGGAGATTTCATCGGCAAAAATGAAATCGCTCCAATCTCGCTGCCGGACGGCGCCGGCAAGCCGCTCCACTGCATTGACTGTCAGGTTGCGGGTGTTATCGCCCGAATGGCAGCAGTCGAAAATAGCGACGACTTCCACGCCCGGCTTGGCGGCTTTATGAATCAGGTAGCGGAGTTCTTTATCGGCGAGGAAATTTTTGCCGGTTTCCAAGTTACTATCCTGGCAAGCTAAAACCTGGAGTTTGCGATTCGGCTCATCGTGCCAGAATGCCGGGTGCGCCGCTTCTTCCGCTCCGTGCCCTGAGAAGTAGTAGAGCAGTACGTCACCTGGTTTTAAGTCATTTCGAAGCAGGTGCTCTTCAAAAGCGTTGACGATGCCCGCTTTGGTAGCATCTATGTTGGTCAATGTCCTGGAATGAAAAGTGAAGGAGCCTGCGACGTGTTTTTGAAAGAAGGCTTCCATGCGATTCACATCATTAATGCATCCGGTGAGTGGCCGCCGTATGTGAGCGTAAGTGTTCACGCCGACAAAAAGGGCGAAGAGATTGTTCATAACTGGCAGTTGAATAGGTTTACAAGAATGTTTGTGCATTTTTCCCTTCTAATTTTCCCGAAGCATGAAGTAGGTAGTAAAACCCGGTTTTGAGCGGGGTGAAGAGAAATGACAAGTGGTTTCCGGTTGAGTAAAAAACCGGATGCAATGTAAGATTTCTCCTTTTCAATCCAATTGCAGCAGGGAACTTGTCTGGTCTTGAAAAGGATGAGCGAAAGTTGTGCAAGGCTGAATTACAGTTAGGTTTCAAAAAAACTTCGGCTCATGTCGGTTTTGAGTGAAGCCCCCGTGCCGCCAAACTCCAGTTTGGCGGTGACTCCCTTCGCCAAACTGGAGTTTGGCGACACTTTTCTCCCAAAGCCGACATGAGCCAAAACTTCTAACTCAATTAGCCCAAAGCTGCGTCATATTGGATTCCAAACTAAAAACTTGAGACCTCATTTCGACTGTTGAGTTTTTTTGTTTTACTTTGCTTGCCACTTGAGCTACTATTTGAAGGCTTACCTTTCGTATTTTCCTCTTTAGCATTTCGGATTGGAACTGATTTACCGCATCGAGCAGGGTATGTGTTGCGAATTCCTATTCACTTCCACTTAAACGTACTGTAAGAAGGCTCAAAAAGCCGGAGGATGTACAGCTACAATCCAATTAATAATTGTTCCTGCGGGCATTCGTCTGAACGGACGGCACTTTTTCTACCTGACAGGCAGATGGAACCGCTGCCTGATGAGCGGCACAAGACATGTGTTTCTAACCATTCCAACCTTAAAGATGGCACTTCCAATTCTCCGGTTCCTCTCCAAAAGGAAGCGGAGCTTATTTTCCAATACCAACAAGTATGAACAATTCACGCAATTCTCCAGCCAGCTTAATTGAAAGCAACGTCAGCTCACCAAGCTCTGACAACTCAAAATGGTATGCGCTTTATACCCGTTCTCACTTCGAAAAAAAGGTCTATGGCGACTTATTGAAGTCAAAGTTTAATGCTTTTCTTCCGCTTGTAAAGGAATACCATACGTGGAGCGACCGGGTGAAACCAGTCTTTGTTCCGCTGTTGCCAAGCTATGTTTTTGTCAATTCCGGGCAAGCAGACATGCGGCGGTTGGGCATTATCAGTGGGGTGGTGCGGCTCATTTCTTTTGGCGGCAAGCCTTGTGAAATTCGGGAGGATGAAATCCGGTTGTTGAGGAGCATCGTTCAGCACGGCTTCAAGGCGCAATGTACCGGTGCGATGAATTGTGCGGTGGGAGATTACGTGAGGATTGTGCGGGGACCGATGAAAGGGTGGGAGGGGAGAGTGGAAATGCTTTGCGGGCAGTCGCGGGTGGTTTTTCAGATAAATTCGATTCGGCAGGCTATTAGCGTGGAGGTGGGGATGGGGGATTTGGAGAGGGTGTGAAGGGAATAACACCCAACAACTTAATTGAGGCGGCGGCTGCCAGTCACGGCATCAATTAGCCCATCAAGTGGGTTTACTATCCGGATACCACCACCACCAATGGGATTCAGGAAAATCGAAAGGAATGAACTCTTCCGGTAGATAGCCTCCCCCCCCGATTGAAATTAAAAATTTTTCCCAGTATTCTATTTCGATATCTTCAAATTCCTCGTCGGTGATGTGAGAATGATAGGTTTCTTTTAAAAATGCTATTTCAGATAGAATTCGGCATATCCGCCGCCAGCTTTGCCAATCTTCCGAAAGCCATTGCGTTTTAAATTTTGATAAATTTGAAAAAACGTAAAAGCCAATACTGCTTAAGCACAATCTGACATCTTCTGATGTTTTGTTAATGAATTGGCTCCATTCTGTTTCATCCTTCAATTCGTTGTTTGTATAGCGTAATAAACAAGCATTGTAAAGGGAGTCAAGTGCCGTTTCAATGTCTTCTTTGTTTAACTCAAATCGCTTCAATGCAGATTGCTTCCATGCGTAAGTTGCTGTTTCAAGAAGTCGAATTATCGAATTATTTACCATAAGGCTTATCTTTTTTCAATTATAAGAGTAGCAAAGAATACTGTTCCGTCTGGCAACTCTCTTACGATTGCTCTAAGATTGTATTTTTTTTGATTTTTCGAATCGACAAGGGACAAAAGAACAAAAGTATAGATTCTTACGCCAACCTCCGTAGGTGAATAAGATATCGATACCTGCGAAGCATCCCGTACAGTACGGCGAGCCGCATCGATGTAGGCTTGGGTTCGGTTGTTGTCATTGCGTATACTTTCGGGTAGTTCATCATAATGTTTCTCCACATGATAAACAACGGCTGTCAGGCTTGCGAAAGCCAGATTCTGCACTGCCTTGATAGCTTGAACGGCATCTACTTCGCTTAAGTTTACTTCAATCCGATTACTTCCTAATTTGTCTTGCGCTTCCTGTACGCCTAAATCAAACCTTTTCTTCACTTCGGTAATAGTGGTAGCATTGACAGTGCCCAATCCTTTTGCCACATCGCTCATATCCTTAAGCAGTTTTGTTCTTACTGCCGCATCAAGGCTCCTGCTGGTACCTTCAAATGAACTGCCGAATTTTCTGTTGGACAACTCCTTTTCTATTCTCTTTTCTTCACTTCGAGAAACATCTTTACCAGTTTTTAGCTCTGCATTTTGCACTTCGTTGCCTAACTCAGCTTTATAAGCTTCCTTTTCTTTTTCAACCTGGCTTTCAAAATAAGCACTATAATATTGATAATATTCTATCATTTCAAACAAGTTGTTGGGATTCGAACTTAATGCAAAATCGTTCGCTTGTTTCCTCAAATCAAGGCGTTCATCTATTCTTCGTTCTCTATCGGCGGTGTATGACGGTCCTTCATTCACCAAGTCCCACATACGGACCTTTTCTTCAAAACCGGCTTTATCCCAGAGCGGCTTAAACCGGGCATCCATGTCAAGTCCTGTTCTTGCAAGAAACAAGTGTAATTCTGTTTCATAATTAAACCTAAAACGAAGTCTGTAGATACTTGATTGAGTTAGTTGTTGGAATATTTTCCAATCGTTTTCCGATAGTTTCTTAATGTTTCCCCCCGCCTGGTTTAGAGTATATGTCAAGGATAACAATTGTTTTAAGTCAGTCGGTTTTTTTAACAACATCTCTTTTAAGAAGGAACCACTAACCAGAATCTGGTCATTAACTAAGAAAATGTTGTTTCCTGTTTCAGTCAAGGTACTTGCCGGATGCATCTGAAGGATAGCAATTTTATCTTCCGGAGTGACCTGTGCAAAAGCAGGGGAGAGAGTTCGTATATTATATGAGTGGCTGAAAAGGAATTTTCCAGTGTTTTTATCCTGTAACAGACTTTTTAATACAGGGCTGGACACCTGAATTTCCTGATTAAAATCAATGAGGTCAGATTCAGATTTGCCAACTTTACTATCGGGATGTAGTCTTTTCAAATCTTCGAGTTCAGCTTGGGTCATATTGGGCAGGGGCATACCGTCGGCTGTCCCGGGTATTTTTTTTGCTTGCAATGAGAGTGTCAGTAATTGTTCCAGATTTGTTTTGTCCATCACTAACATTCGTATCAATGCTCTCGAAGAAATTACCACATTTCCATTGATGCTTACCCTTCCTTCGGTATTTATGCTAATTTCACTGTCCGGGCTGATTTGCTTGGCCCTATCAATATAAGGTCGCCAACCTGTAGCGTATTTGCCCCACATTGTTATATTTTCTTCTATTCCTGTACTTACTCCTGCAGCCTCTCGAATATCCGATATTCGAGAACCTTCCAGGTTGGCGATAGCTCCCTCTGTTTCTATAATCCACTTATCCGCCTGTTCAACCGAAGTCAGCGTAAGCGGCAAGGTCGCCCCTTCTTCTCCCATCAGCACGACACTTTCTATGGCTTTATGTTGATTGGATTGCCTACTTATCAGCAGGTTTTTCCTGGCACCGTAAAGTTTGATTACCAAAGTGATGAGTTCAGGTATTGCCTTAGGAATCGTTGCCTGCGGTTGCATAGCCGCCATCTGTTCCTGTGATAGCGCTACTTCATGTTCTAAATTTAGTGTGTTATTCGCTAAGTAAAGTGCCAGTTCTTTTTGCTCCGGCTTTAATTTTTCATTCTCAATCAATGTTTTAAAATCCTCAAATTTTGACTCCGACGTTAGTTGCGTCAGCAGAACATATATATTAGCAGGAAGTACAACGTTTTTTCCTTTTATTTTAAAAGTACGCATAATATCGTAAGCTACAAATACGCTTTGCATGCCTTTGACGGGGGCACCCATAATAGCAACGGTAGTAAAAGTTACCAGTTGATCCTCCCAATCCCATTTAATTTGCTCTCCTTTGACAAGGGATTCAAGAATTTGACCATACACTTCTTCTTCATACTCGCCTAATACACCGTGAAAACCGGTATATTTTTTCAAGGCTTCGGATACAACTTGCATACGCCTTGTAAAAACACTACTTCTTGCCGCCATCGGTAAAAACCGGACAAATTTGCTACTGACTTTGCCGAAGGCAGCTGGGAGAAGTTTACCGCCTAAACGCTCTGTAAATACATTGATATAACTGCTGACAAACCCTTTCCATAACGCAGTCGCTTTAGACTCGTCTTTGGCTTTTACTTCGACACTAAAGCTGCCGTCTTCGTTCATAGTCAGGTTTACCAATTCCATCCCATGCGCCAATATATTTTTTTCAATATCGAGCGGGTTGGCGAGCGTCTGGAAAAATGATCCTACCAATACGCCTGCTCCTTTAATAATGATTTTAGCAACAAGACCTTCTACATGACGTATGGCTAATCGTTTGAGAGCACTTTCAACTACTTTAGAAGCAATTCTGCCAGTACCTAATCCAATGGGAGCAGTTATTATGAATTCACCAATAAATGGTATCGCCTCTGCTACGCCTTCGCCTACCCTATACCAGAAGGGCTTCTTTTTCATCTTGTTGATTTGCTGCAATCCTGCGTAGGCTTGTAAAAGAAGTTCTTCGGTCAGGCTAAGTCTTGCACCAAGTTGCTCCCTGTTAGTAGTCATTTTCAACTTGGTCAATTTCATGATGTCTATAATCGTTCCGATAAAAGGAATAAACTCATGAGGTTCCTTCGACAGAAATCCATCCCAGAAACCTTCATCATTTTCCGGGTGTTCGATAATTTTTTGAAAGAATTCTTTAGCGTAAAGTATTTCTTCCAGAAGAGTTGTATAAGTATGTGTAGCCAATGAAAAGTCGGAATGCCAGCTTTTGGGGTCGTCTTTTTCGAACGAAATTCTAAATATTGCATAATAAGTAGAATACGCTTTATCCAGGTCATTGTAATTAATTAATGCCCACTGTTTAATCGCAAACACGGATATACTTCCTTTTTCATCCGTTACCATCTTGTTTACGTAATAAACCATTATCATTTTAAGCAAATGTGGAGCGTCATCCGGAAGTTTATTTCCCAGGTAGGTGCCAATTTTTTCCTGAGCGGAGTTCAGTTTAGCCAGACGTTCAGCATAGTTTTTTCCTGAAGTCAACTCGGTGTCAAAATACTTGACCATTGCCCGCAGAATCTCGTCCGTAACAAGAACGGGGTGGGAATAAGGGTCAGGACTAATAACTTTGTTTACTTCTTCAGTGTATCGTTTTTCAACTGCCTCCCGGATTTGTTTGGCTAGGTCTGACTTCTCAAATTCTTCCTGTGCTTTTTTCGTCCATTCATCCTGTCGTTGTCCAAGTACAATTTGGGCTTTTTTTCTCTCATAATCTTTTCTTACCGTATCTGTAATATGTCCAATGTCCTTGTTTATCTTTTCGACAAATGCCGTTTGCTCTATGGTAAAAGCCTCTTTGTAAGGCTTAAAGAATTGCTCTATTTCTACTTTTCTTTTTTCTTGTTCTTCCTTTACGATTCGCTCAAGTTTGAAATTAAGGTTGGTTTGTTGAAATTCCATTAGTTTTTCACGAGAAGCAACCAACCATTCTAAATTCCCAACGATGTCCTTTGAATCTGTGCGTTGGAGCCCGTATTCCGAGACATCAAGTTTTATTTGAAATTGGGCTGTAAGTTCAAAAACAGAATAGTAATACCGATAATCTGAGTCGGGATCATCAGATTTTGTCAGTCCTTTAGCGGCGGCGAATTCGTCGAACGTCTCAAATATTTTCGTATGCCATTCGTAAGGTACTTGAAAGGCTCTTCTACCCTGTATTGTATCGCTCATGCGCAATAAAAACTTGTCTACATAAGGTTTAACTTCTTTTTCCGCCGCTATCCAACGTTGTTCTTTCTCAGATAATTTATGTGTTGATCCAACAGTATTAATGACTGAGCCAAGACGAAGAGTGCCGGAGACTGTTAGGGCAGATAACCCGCCTTTCTTTCTCATTTCCTCCAGCTCTTTCTCGGTCGGTTCAGGCAATTTAATATAATAATTAACCGGATAAGGCTTGGTACGACCATTCCCATACCAGAATACCATCCCAACATTTGCCACAAGTCCTGATTTTTTTGCCAATACAAAAGCCCTATGCATGTTAGGAGCTTGAATAAACAATACATCCCCAACTAGTCCGACAAATTCTTCCGTTGAGGATCTGGGGGAAGTGTTGGGAGGGAGTGTTATCATGGATGATTTTACAAAACCTTTTCTGCCCAAGGCTGAGAATGCATAATACCACACTTGGGATTGCCAGGTCAACTCCAACAAATCGCCCTTTTTGACTGACAGTTGTGTGGGTTCTTGATCTTCTGGAGATCGGTACAATAACAAATCTTGCTTGGCAACGGCATAGATGCTTTCTGGTAACTGTACCCAGTTTACAAGATTAACTGGATTAACAGCTTCATAAGCCTTTGCAACAGATTCTTCCCAGAGAGCTTCAGGAGTTTTGTCGAATATGTGCGGAGTACTTGCATTATTTTCAACCCATGTTGTGTAAAGTTTTTCCGAGTTTGTCTTAAAGGGTTCGGCTATAGAAAACCCTCTCGCTGTTACCAAATACGTCAAAAACTCAGAATGCTTGCCTTTTCTTCGATTATTGATGAGATGTTCCCAATATTGCCTATCAGGTTCGAAAAAATACATACTCCCAGATGGCATGCTTTCATTAGCCTGATAGTAGCCTCCTCTTCTTATTATTGCCAAGAATGCGATAGGCTCAATTAAAGTAGTATTCTCAATCAATTCTTTATTGATTACTTCAATGGCATTTCGAGGGAATAATTCTGAAATTTTTGAACTATACTTTATTTCTGGAATGAAAATACCATTATCCGATATAGTTGCCAATTGGTTAATTCCAAGTTTTTCCGAATTTATTTTTATTCTAATTACGTCACCGGGTGCTAAATAACCAACCAAGGGGTGAGTCTTGGCTGAAACCATATCAAAATCTCTTTTCCGATTTGCCGAAACGTTTTCTGCCAGCTTTTTCCATTTGTCCTTCTCCTTCATGTTTTTTACCGCCAATAACAGAGATTTTGGGCGTAGTGACAATAATATATTAAGTGCTCTATCAGCTTCTTTATCCGTTACTGTCCAATTAAAACTGAAAAAATCTGTTTCTAAAAGGTCGTTTATTGTTTTAAAAGCCTTGTCTGCCTCTTTCTTAGTATTGTCAACTGAATGTATGGATACAGGTGAAGTAGTTTTGGTCTCATCACCTTCTTTTCTTTTTATTTGATCGTGTACGTTAATGCTTTTATTTTGGAGGATGTGTGCGAGTTCATGCGCCAAAAGCCGTTTCCCTTCCGTGTTTTCCGGATTGTATTCTCCCTGATTAAAATAAATGTCTTCCCGATGGGCAAATGCTCTCGCTTGTATGCCCTGACTCATCTCCGCCGCACTCGCATCCGTATGCACCCGAACGCCGGAAAAATCAGCATGAAAAGCCCTCTCCATAAAACTTCTCGCCTTCACCGGCAATGGGTTGCCGCCGCCCCGATTGTTCTGAAGTTGAAAAGCCAAATCAGATGTAGCCTCAAAGCCGCCGCCATTTTCCGCTTTTTGCATGAGCGTACTTTCGTTTTCTCCACCTTCGTAGCCTTCCATTTCCTGGCGTTGTATGGCAGTGGGCGGCAAGCTGTGATTGGACAAGGAAGCAACGGGCTGGCTTTGGTCATGCAGTTGCATCGCCTTTTCAGCCATACGGTCGGCTTCTTGCTCGTAGGCGTCACCGGGGGCATTGATTTTAAGTTTGGGTTGAATGCGCTCCGGCGTGGCAGGAAACAAAGGCACTTCGCCGAAATGATGGGCAGTTTTGGCAGCGAGATAATTTTCCGGGGCTTCGGTTTTTAATTGAAGCAAGTCCGGGGCTTTCCCTGCTGGTGCAGGCGATTTTTTCAAAGAAGTTACCGGCTGACGGGTTGGATTGGCTTTAACTGAACCCATTGGCAGGGATAAATAAATGCTTGTGCTTGTTTTTTATCCGGTCAGACAAGGCAGTGCGGTTTGCCGCTGCCGCCGCCGCTGTGGACTTGCTGGTTCCATGTTTGCGGTAAAAAAAGTGGTCTCCGGGAAGTTTCCGGATGCGGACGCCGGCTTCCGCCAGGCGAATCCAAAAATCGTAATCCTGCCAATTGCGCAGGCGTTCGTCTATCCCACCCACCTGTGCCCAATAGCTGCGCCGGAAGCCAGCGCACGTATGCACGTAATTTTTTTCGAGCAACATGGGCAGCGTCACTCTTTCCGGGACTTCCCACCGGGCATTTGATTCCCCGAAAAGAAGGGCATCCGGGTTTGCCACGTCGAAGCCTTGCCGCAGCAACGCCTCCGCTTGCGAAAGATAATCCGGTCCTATTTTATCATCCGCGTCGAGCAAGACCACGAACAGGCTTTCCACAGCAGCTATGCCTTTATTTCTTGCATAGCTCACTTCTTTGCTTTCTTCCAGCCGGATGTAATGAATGAAGGGATAAGATTGAGCATATCGCCTCCCCATTTCTTCGGTGTTGTCTGTTGAATGGTCATCCACGATGGTTATGACGTAATCGGCTGCATTGAGCAAGACGGAATGAACGGCAGCTTCCAGGTACTTGCCGTAATTCTTGCAGGGAATGACCACGTTCCAGGTCACCGGGAAGCGGTGGTTTTTATGTTCCCTGCGGAATCGCAACGCCTGGCTGATGGCAAGCGCCTTGTGCAAGTTATGCTCCGGTTCCCGGTACAAGGCAATGCCGGGCGTACTATTGTGGCTCAATAACTGGATGGAAGCCGGCAACGGGCGGTGCGGCAGCCCCGTCAGAATGGTAAACAACTGGTCGGCTTCCCGGTGAAAAAGGTAATTGGCTGGATTTTCGGACAAAAATTCATCCAGCACGTTCAACCAGGTTTTTTTGAAAAAAGCACCCCAGCCCACCAAAGCGCCCTGCCCGTAAAAATGGACGTATTTGTGTCGCTGCTGATAATGATTGGTATTTAAAGCATGAACGACACCGGAAGGGTCGTCTAAAAATGCCTGAAACAACGAGGGAATATTTTCCACGATAACGTCGTCATCCTGCACGTAAATGATTTCGTTTTTTGCTTGCCTTGCGCATAGGAAACGCCCATAGCACAGTCTGTTTTCATCCGAATTAATAACCCTGACTTTTGTTCCTTCGAGATTTAGTGGCTTGCCCGCAAGGTTGTTCCATACGAGAATCTCGTCAATAAAATCATATTGCTGCAAGCTCCGGACAATGGGCTGCATATTGTCATGCCTTTTGTAAGCAAGCAGACAGGCAGTTACCTTTTCTTTTTCCGGGCGCCGCTCTTTTTTATTTATTCTTATAGCTTCTCCATTGACAATGGGGTTAGCCAATTTTGAGGGGCAGTGCCATTCCAAGGACATCAATTCCCTGACAAGCTCCGGTTGGATGGGACGCCACCAACTGTTGTTGCTGTTTTTAGGGCTGGTATTATTCGGATGTACTGTTGCGACGTAAAAGTGGTAATCCTCGAGTACAGTAAACGGCTCTGAATTTCTCGAAAAAATGAATTGCGTGTCGGAAGCTACCTGCATATCCGGGAAGGGCTTTTTCTTCCAAAAGTCACGGGTATAAAGCAAAGAACCACCGGCAAGCCAAGGTTTTGCGTTCGGAGGGTATTTGTAGAGCCAGCATTTGCCCGTTGTTTTTTCGCAAAATAGCATTTCTCTAAGTCCGCAGACTCTGTTGTTGCTCGCCAGCAATTCCTGCATTTGATACCGGATGCGCCAAGGCGCCATCCAATCGTCGTCATCCCAGTGCATGATATAATCTCCTTTGCTTTGGCGCACACAGAAATTGCGTTTCTCGCCCAATTTCATGCGCTGATGGAGCCGGATATAGCGGATTTGTTCCTGCTGCGGAACCAGGTCTGCGATACAGTCCGAGCCGTCGTCAACAATCAGCAATTCTTTGTTGGGATAATCCTGGCGGAGAAAATACCGGATGGCGTCCGGCACAAACTGACGCCGGTTGCAGGTAGGCATGATGCAGGAAACTAAAGGCATAAAACTCAAATTGCCTGCTTCATTTCCGTTAGCCCTTGCTTTGGAGGTGGCAAAGACGTCCATTTTCAAAAAACAAAAAGCGAGATTGCAGCTTCGCGCAATCTCGCCCTTTGTGCAACGCGGGACTCGAACCCATACCTATACTTCGTAAAAAAAACTTTCAGTTGAAACGTGAGACATTGTACCAAGACTATGCACCAACAAACCAACTTCTTGTTTCCACCACTTGCATTCGGACCAATACCTATGGACTGCGTTGCACGTGACAAAGATGATAAACTATTTTGAAACAAGTCGAAATGGGTTGTATTTTTTTA
>CAZHLB010000002.1:13158-35203 GCA_964533005.1 uncultured Saprospiraceae bacterium | reverse complement strand
TTCTAATTTTCTGTCAAAGAACTAAAAATTGTATGGAAACTTAAAACTCAAAGCACTAGCAACTAGGTTAGTAATCTGCTCGATGTTCCATTCCAAAGACTTCTTGCTGAAATCCTCTTCTTTGAGCCGCTGGAATTCTTTGATGAAATAAACCTGGGCTGTTTCGCACCGTCTTGTTACCATGAAAAATCTGTCTGTTGAAGGTGCGAGTCCCTTCAAGTGACAAAAGCGCCGGGAAAGTATTTTTCACTTTTCCGCTGTAGTTCGGCGTTTTTCCAATTTCAGGGAGTACTCTTTAAAGAACCAAATAAGCAATGCAATTAACAAAGCAGCAAGGCCAGCAAAAACTATCGCATTGCCATTTTTTTGAAGAAGAGAGGGTGGCGCAACGTATCCGTTGAAACCTAAGTTTGGAATTTCGAAGCTTGTCATTTTTTGAAAATGTTTATTGTTTGGTTAGAAAGATAAGTGTAGCCCAAATCGTAGCAAAAGTAGCGGTTTTCCGAATTGGCTGGCTTATCAAAATTGGTAACAAAGTTACGTTTAAATCCTTCGTTGACCAATACCTCAATTAGAACTTGTGGGTTCTTCCCAAAATGCCGTTGCAGAATGTTTCTATTTGAAAGAAGAATGGTATTTACTTCCTGTGTGATTTGATTGATGGTCTCCCTATCTGCTTTTGTCTTGTGGTTGTTGAACTGAACACGGCAATGAGAGGAGCAATACTCTTGATTCAAGCGTTTAGCTGTGAATGCTTCTGAGCAGTTGGGACAGATTTTTTCGTAGTCTTCTATAAAGGAGTTCATCGCTAATTTTTCACAAATTTATGCGAATAAAATTGGTTTATCCAAATTAATTTGGATAAAAATGAATAAAGTTGCTATTCAAGAAGCCCAACTACTACCAGTATGGCTTTTTGGGTGCTGGAGAAAGGGAGAAGGGAGAAAGGGGGAGTATCCTCCTGTCGCTTGCGACAAACAGGGAAGAGCCATACAGGGTTTTCCACTAAAAATGCACTCCACCCAATTTTTTGAAAAACCCAGTATGGCTTTTTCAAATTCAGCTGAATTATGGAGGGCATTGCTGCCTGTAAGTCTTTGTTCAACCTGGCGGCGCTGCCTTGAACTACGTCTACATGCAATCATGTAAGAACATGAAAATCACCCCAAAAGCAGCGGATTGGAAGTTTGCTGGCGAAAAAAAAAAAATGCAGTGGTACTTTCAAATGAAGCAGTTCAGGAGTACAGGCCCCATTACTTTGACGAGACGGGATGAAAATGCCGGGGAAAAAAAATCAAGAGCAGAGCGACAGTACTTGGCCAGCAGGGAAAGACAGAACTGGGTCAGGTGACGGTCTTGTACAGCGCAGCTATTACTGTGAGGGGCATTGGCTATTAACAACAACAGGATTGTATAATGCTCCATTGCCTTGTTGTTTATGGCAGACATCAAGAACACTTTCGGTACAGAAACAAAGGTTCAATCCAGGAAACACAGCGATATTTTCCCGATATTGGCAAACTCCCGGATTTGTCCCTTTCCAATGTCAAAGAACTTTTGAAGGCAACACTTCCGCTTCCATCCTTGAATAAAAACAAGCGATTGACTTGGAAGTGCAGCACTTGTCCAACCGAGCTTGCTCTACTCAATCGAGGCAAAAAACAATTCATCGTGAGAAAGCTAATTTAACGTGAGGTATGGGGTTACAGAGTTGGTTTTCAAAAGGTTATGAGAAAAAAGAGGCAAGGATTTGAGAAGTTTGTTTTTGCAAACCACAAACATTCAAATTCCAGCCTCCATGAGTGACGAAATTAGAGAAATTAAGCTCATTGAAATCTTCCTGAAAGTAGATGATTTCTGTCTAGCTGCTGAACGCTGGGCAAAGGCAAACAAAATTCATTGTTCCGCCTGCCAAGGACGGCTCACTATCAGTGAGATATTGACCATCCTTATCTTTTACCAGCATTCGGGCTACAAATGCTTTCAATACTACTATGAAAGCGGCATCTTGGGACATTGGTCATCCTGCTTCCCAAAAGCAGTGGCTTATCACCGCTTTTTGGACTTTATCCCCCGATGCTTTAACCACCTGTTCGTGCTGGCGCATGTCCAGTGCGCCGAGGCAGCCAGAACGGGTACTTATTTTGCGGACTCCAAAAAACTGCCTGTTTGCGACAACCGGCGTATTGGCTCTAACCGGGTTTTTAAGGAGGTCGCCAAGCGGGGTAAATCTTCGACTGGGTGGTTCTATGGATTAAAACTCCATTTGATAATCAACAACTTAGGTGAAGTTGTCAACTTTTTAATCACCCCTGCGAATGTCGCTGACAACAATGAGAAAGTGCTTTTGCAGCTTTTTGAAGGCGTCCAGGGCGAATGCTATGCTGACAAGGGGTATCTGTCCAAGTTGATGGGCATGCTTTTCCAAAAAGGATTACACCTCATCACCAAAGTCCGAAAGAACATGAAAAACCAGTTGATGAAGTTGCATCAGCGTTTGTGGCTGGTAAAAAGAGCAGTCATCGAATCGGTCAATGACTTGCTGATGTCGGTTTTTGACATTGACCACACTCGCCATCGTAGCCCGCTCAATGCAATGTGCCATATCTTGGCTGGTCTGGTCGCCTACGGCTTCTATGATGATAAGCCCTCGGTCATCTTGCCTAACTTAATCAACTGACTTTCATCCATACCTCACGTTAATTTAACATTGTCAAGTTAACATTGAAAACGGACAATTTTTGTAGTTATCTGCACGGAAAACTGACAAGTAGTCAAGCCGTTGTCAGCTTTTTAAGCAGATAGCATTAAACAGCCTAACCACATGCGAATCCAACTCATCGAACAGCCCTCGCGGCAAGGTGAAATCAGCGCTAAACTGGTTTTTCAGAATAGAAAAAACAGCACGTTCGAAGTTACCTTCCCACACCCGCACACCGTGGAGGCAGAAAGCGGCTTGGAGTGGTATTTCGAGCAGTATATCGAAGAACCTTACACTGCTGTCAGCCGGGTTGAGCACATTGTGAATCAACACATTGTCCAATACGGTGAGCAATTGTTCCAACATGTTTTCGCTTCCGCTGAAGCGCTGGATTTGTTTCACGCCGCTATCAATGAGTTGGGTTACTCCCGGGTAACTATCGAGATAAAGGGACGACTCAATGCCCCAAAATTTCAGACCGTCCTCTGGGAGACCATGCGTGACCCGGCGTTGAGGAGTAAACCGCTGGCAGCTTGGGGCGTTGGTCTGGTGAGGAGCAGTGAAGTCACTTCGCCCGTGAGGGGTAGAGTTGGCGATTTTCCCAACCTCAATCTTTTGATAGTCACGGCTCGACCCAGCGAGGAAAACGACGTCAACTATCGCACGGTGCAGCGCCCGCTCATCGAGCAACTTCAGGAAACTTCTGCCCTTCGGGTCAATGCGGTGGTGCTGCGACCGGGCACGTTTCAGGCGCTTAAAAACCACCTGGACGAATGCGGCGAAGCATTTTACCATATCGTTCATTTCGACTTGCACGGAGCGGTGCTGGCTCACGAAGATTTGTTGAAAAGCAGGGACGCTGGCACGACTGCTTTTTCCGGCACGTATAGTTTTGGAAATGCTCCACAAAGCTACCAGGTGCGCTGGGGCAGCTATGCTAACCTGGAAAAGCCTTTCCTGGGAAAAAAGGCATTTTTATTCTTCGAATCTAATGAAAAAGGGGTGGCAGAACCGTGGCTTGCGGAGGAAATCGCCGACCTGTTGAGCAGTAAACAAATCCCGATTTGTGTGCTGAACGCTTGTCAAAGCGCCAAACAATCGGGCGACACGAGTGAAACCAATCTTGCCAAACACCTGCACGAACGCGGCATTCCGGTCGTATTGGCTATGCGTTACTCCGTTTCCACCCGTGCGGCGGCAATCTTTATGGAGCGTTTATATGATTGCATTTTTGACAAGATGCCTATTGAAAAAGCCTTCAGTTTGAGCAGAATGCGGTTGTTCGACCAAAAAAACCGGGATGCTGCCCTGGGCTTCAAAATTGACCTCGAAGACTGGGCATTGCCTGTCGTTTATCAAAGCAAGTCGCTGATTTTTAATTTCCGAAAACCCACGCTCGCCGAAAAGCGCACTGCCCTGGAGCGCCAAGCCCAACAACCTGTTTTTCCTCCGCCCCGTTTTGGTTTTGTAGGACGTGATTTGGACATTCTGAAAATTGAAAAAATGCTTTCCTCCGGCAGGAACCACCTCCTTTTGCGCGGCATGGCAGGCGTGGGTAAAAGCGCTTTGTTGCGTTACCTCGTCGGCTGGTGGGTAACGACCAATTTCAGGTTGGTTAAAACAGCAGCCTACCTTGACTTTTCTTCTCCCCGAACTTTTTCCGCCGTGCTGGACGCCATAGCTGACAAAATTTTGGACAAGAACGAGCGCAAGGATTGGAAAAAATACCCCCTGCCACTTCGGGCTAAAGCCTTGCTCAACGAGCTGAACGAAACGCCTTACGCCTTAATTTTTGACAACATATTTGAGTTGAAGGATGAGGAAACCCGCGACTTTCTTGCTCAAATCAAAGGCAAATCCTTTGCAGTGTATGGTTCGGTCAACCCGGAAGAATTCCTGAAGCCTTACACTTTCAATGATACAGTCTGTTTTCTGGAAGGACTGGACAAATCAGCCGCCTATCAACTGGCAGCCGGCATCATAGCCGCTACCACACCTCACCGTTTGCCCGAACTACAACAAGAACATCTCTTCGACCTTCAACATTTAATGGAATTGCTTGCAGGTTTCCCCTCGGCCATGGAACAGGTGTTGCCCTTTTTGAAGAAAATGCCAGTACCGGATTTGTTGCAAGCTTTCCAGGATGGTAATCTAAACCTTGAAGAATCATCATGACTGTTCCCGTGCCGGATTCTCCATTGTGGAATATTCTGCTACTCTGCCGCCAATACGTCAACTTATCCTTTTTTGAAAAATTTGGCTTAAAACACTTTGTCGCAGCAGGGCTGCTGACTGAAAACCATATTGGTGAATTAAAGAAACTACTCGTTTTTTTAGCCAACCGGGGATTGGCAATCCCTCACCCCATACAAGACAATTTCTTTCGCCTTCGTCCGATGTGGTGGCAGACACTCGGGCTAAAGGGAAATCTTTCCTCCATTTCTCAGGCTTGGGCAAACACTTTTCTTACCTATTACGACAACTATGCGAACGGGCTTGACCGTAAATTAGAAAGCCCCGAAGCCGAAGCTCAACTCATCGGAAGGCATTGGGTGGCTTTGGAGTTGGAAAACCTTTTTCACACCCACCAGCTCGCATTGACAAACCGCCGCTGCATACATAGCTACTATGCCTTGTGCAATTATTTCGCTTTGGAAAATAAGGAATACCAGCTCTACTCTCTGGCTCAAATAACTTTGCAGGCACTTGACAATCCGACCCAACCACACGATGCCACCGGCTTGGATGTGCCTTACATGAAGGCTAACGCGCTTAATCATATTGGCAATTGGCATTTACAAAATCATGAGTTTGAGACGGCAAGAGACTATTTTCAGCAAATTATCGAAGTGTTCGAGCCGCTCAACCGTCAATACGATTACCTGAAGCAGTACGGCGAATGGATATACGACGGGCAAACTCATGCGGGCATTGCGTGGATGGACATTGGCAACACCTGGCTGCGCGAAAACCAATTCAACGCCACAGAGGAGGCATACTTGAAAGCCGTCGAATACTTCGAGGATTTTCCCAACCTGCATCGTCTTGCCTCTGCCCTCAACATGTTGGGGACGGCTTATAGCCAGCACCGCTATTTTGACAAAAGCCGGGAAACATTTGCCCAGGCGCTTGCCTACGCACAGGAACAAAGTGAACCGGATGAAAACCAAATAGCCCGTATCCTGCACAATTCAGCCCTGAACGAAATGGAAATGAAGGCATGGGATATGGCTGAAAAACAATTGCAGGAAGCTTTGTCCTGCTTCCGGCAATACGATGACAAACAAAGTGTGGGTTTGGTCTTTCAATCACTTGGAAACCTTTATGCCGAACTTGGACGCTCTGTCGAAGCGCAAAAGGCATGGAAACAATCCCTTCAAATTTTCATCACCCTGCAAGACGATTTCAACACTGCCATTTCGTATCAGAACCTCGGAAACAATGCAGGCGAACTGCTGAAAAATGAAGAAGCTATTGAATACCTGAAAAGAGCTGCTGGCATTTTCCAACGCATCGGGCAACGCTCCTATTTAGGTCAGGCTTTGCACAACCTTGGCATGTTGGCTTTCAAAACAGGAGCCTACGTCGAAGCACTTCAATTCTTAGATTCGGCAGAAAAGTGCTACCGCGACACCAACAATGGCTTTTATCTCGCACAGGTACTCGAAACACAAGGCTTGACCGCCATTCGCACGGGCAATCCTGCTAAGGCGAAAATACACTATACCGAAGCCGTCGAATTATTTTGGCAACACAATGCCCCTCAACATCGCACCCAAGCTCGCCGCCTGCTCGCCGAAGCCTGCTTTTTGCTGAAAGAATACGAAAACGCCGCCTCCTGGCTGCAAGAAGTCGTGGACGACCACAACGATATGAACCAGCCGGAAAATAATATTGAACCATTGACGACACTGGGGCGAATCTTGGTTTTCCTGAGAAGAGATGAAGAAGCGATTTCAAAATTTGCAGCAGCGCAGCAATTGGCCTTGCGTTTTGAAGACCACAAAGCCGTCGAAGAAATACGCAACCTCCTACAGTCGGGATTTATAGAACCGTTTGACAAGGAGATGCTTGAAAACATGGGCATTGTCTTATGACTAAAATGAACCGACAATGGAACTGCCTTTCACCGGAGGAGCAACGCCTGCTTGCCTCGTTTGCCGCCTTCCGGGGCTTTGTCAACACTGGCTGGGCGCTCATCCGAGCTTACCTTGCCGAGCTAAGGCGGTTCAAGTCTTTTCGCCATTTGCCCAAAGAAAAACTGCCCCGACTGCTCGCTTATGCCGTTCAATGTGGCTGGTTGAGCCGCTGCGACCCTTTCCCGGAAACGGAAATGGTGCAATTCAATCCCAATTTCTACCTGTTCTTGCA
Organism: uncultured Saprospiraceae bacterium; assembly: GCA_964533005.1. Taxonomy (GTDB): domain Bacteria; phylum Bacteroidota; class Bacteroidia; order Chitinophagales; family Saprospiraceae; genus UBA6168. The sequence continues at coordinate 28,131 of CAZHLB010000002.1, read as the reverse complement.
GCAGCAGTACCAGCAGCTTTTTGATGAACGGGAACGCTTGCAGGTGAAAAAAGCCTTCGTCCGTTACTACGACTGGATGGGCAACAACCTCTACCAAATGCTCACGGAATCGGATGTGGCGGAGCATCCATCCGACTTGAAAATCGTTGCGCTCGAATATGCCAACCTGCGCCACGCCCTCCAACTTTCTTTGGCGCTCCGCTTCAATTTCAACTTCATTCTGCTGCCGCTCAATGCTTGGCTGGAAGCGACGGGGCAACATCCGCTCTGGCAAAAAATTATCGCTTCCATGCTCGCCCCCTGGGAATCGCTACCAGAAAACCGGCGCAGTTTCGACATCTGGCACGGGCTGACGCACCTCTACGACACACTCGGCGCCACCTGCTTGCGGAACAGGGCTTTCGCCGAAGCCGAGCATTGGTTTCGACTTGCCATCGAGACTTATTTCAAAGGAAAACAAGATGAAGTTTACCCCGCCGCTCACGGCGGCTTGGCGCAGAACCTTGCCTCGGCGCTTTCCTACCAGGAAAAATGGAAAGAGAGCGAGGCGGTCTATGGCCAAATCCTGGAAATCGGCGAACGGCATGGACACGAAGAAACCATCGCCACGTACTACCTCAACTACGGTTCGTCCAAAATCCATCAAGGGAAACAGGCGGAGGCAGTGCCATTGCTAAAAATTGCCGTTGAAAAAAACAAAGCACGAGGTGATACTCATGCGGTAGGTCTGTCGAGCCTCCATCTCGGCTCTGCGCACGCCGCTCTTTCGGCTTACGACGAGGCTTGGGAATGCTTCGAACTTGCCATGGGTTGCTTCGAGCAACTTAGCTACGCCCACCTGCAAGCAGAAGTCACGGATGCGTTGGTCAACATGCTTTTAAAGCAGCGCAATTTCGAGGCGGTCAAAAAGGCGGCAAAAAAATCATTGACCTGGCATATTCTGCATGAAAAACCCTTCCACCTGGCGCTGATTTACCAGGCGCTCGGAGTGGCTTGCATCGGGCTGGCGGAGTGGGACGAAGGCTGCGACTATTTTAGCCAGGCTGCACGGTTGTTCCAAAAAACAGGTAGCGCAGATGGCGTTGAAAAGATTCTTGCCATGGCGCGGGAAGTGGACAAAAAAAGGGGAAAGACTTTTGAAGAAAAGATACTCGCCCACCTTCAATGATTAAGATGCTCCTTCACTGCCTTCTCTAAAATTTCTACGTTTTTCAATTCTCCCGGCAAATTCAGTTGTTCAAAAACCTGCCGGACTGCCGAGCAGATTTCACCAGCCATTTCCACTTCGCCCAACCCCAAATACCCGGCACCGAGCAGCAACCCCTGCCGGGCAGCTTCGAGCGAGTTCCCGGTTTTCCGGTAAGCTTCCCAGGCTTGGAGGGCAAAACGAACGCAGTTTTCCCAATGCTTTTGCTCATAAAAATGCAAGGCAGCGTTGCCGAGCGACTGCGCGGCCAAACCTGTCTGGTCAGCCTCGTAAAAACATTTTACGGCGCGCTCGGCATATTCTAAACCTTCATCGGCATTGCCAGCCCGGAAAGCGAGCACGCTCAACAGATTAAGGCTGTTGCCTTCCAATCGTTTTTCACCGAATTGAATAAATACCCGGATTGCCATGAGTAATTGCCGGCGAGCTTCCGGCATTTTGTCCTCTTCGTAATAAACGCTTGCCAGGTCTTGCCTGATTTCTGCCTGCTTCAACGGTTCGTGGCACTGCCGCAGCGCTTCACGCAGATGCCGACGGGCGTTCTTCAAGTCGTTTTGCCTTTGGGCATGGCTCGCCAGGCTCAGCAAGCCTTGCACCAGAAGTTCCGTGGAACCTGTCTGGCGAAAACCCTCGATGGCTTCTTCCAACAGGGCCTTGCTTTCGCCAAAGTGACGATGCTCGAGCAGCAGTTCGCTCAGGTTGTAGGCCGCTTTGGCTGTAGTAGCGGGCAGATTACCTTCTTTGGCGAAATTCAAAGCGGCTTTCAACCACTGCCGTTGCTCCCCGAATTCGGAAAAACAGCGGGAAAAGGCATAACACAAAGCGCTTTTAGTGAGCAAGGTTTCTGGCAATTTTGGATTGAGTTGATGGGCAATTTGCCAAGCCTTTTCCACGTGCGCACGGGCTTCGCCAGGTCGTCCGATATTGAGCAGGGCGGTGGCTAAATCGTCTAAGGCAGCGATTTGCCGGTCGGGAGGGGCGGCATTTTGTACGGCAATGTTTGCTAAGAAAAGCGATTGGTGGAGCCACCGGGGGGATTCGCCCTTGAGTTGAAAATAGCGGCGCAGCAGGCTGGAAACAATAGCGTCATCTTCCCCCTGTGCAGCCAAATAGCGCATTGTCCATTGCAAGTTTGCCCACTCGGCGTCGAGGATGGCGAGGGCGGTTTGTCGTTGTTCGCCGTCGCTGCTGTTTTGCATTGCATAGAGACTGTGGGCGAGGTCGGCGTAATAGTTGGCGAAGGCAGTGCGGCATTTCGACAGGAACGCCGGTGGCATGTGAGCGGCAGTCAAGCGCTTGATTTCGTTGCTCCAAAGCGGGTGAATTTGCAGTAGGGCAAAATCGCCGGGAATTTGCCGGAGCCAGCCTTTTTCAAATCCAGTCTCTAACAATTCGTTGTAAGATGCTGCGTCGTCCGGTGCGAAAGGCAGCCATTTTGCCAAAGGCGACAGGTAGTCGCGCACGTTGTCGTGCCCGTAGTAAAAACTTAGGTGAAACGGGGCGAGCCAAGCCCACTCTTTCTCAAACCTTTTCATGTTCGTATTCGCGTAAAATATCAGCCGTCGTGCGGGTTTGCAGGGCAAGCGGCATAGGCTGATTCAATTGGCTCACCGAATATCGAGCATAACAGGCGAGTCCGTCAGTAAAACCGCACCGCCAGTTGGACGACTGGTAGCGCCGAAGGTCAAGGGCGGCACTTTGCCGGTTTCGATGAGCGGATAGATTTTGCCGTCTTCTGCGATTTTGATTTGGTGGCAAACAAAAGCAAATGTTAGCGGCACATCGCTGCGATGCTCCAGCAGCAAAGCAATACTACTATTATCAGCAATGCTAAGATTGGCGCCTGCAAGGTCGTTTTTGAATTGTGGCGAAACCTGAAAGCCCCCATTGTTTCCAAATTTGACGCTGAACCGGGGGCTAATGATGGTTTTGGTAATGACAAAAAATTGATTTTGAGGCTGACCAAGCCAATTCTTTTCTGAAAAAACGGGGTCATCGGCGCTCACCCGGTTGTGAAGCAGCATATCCCGCAACAGCGCCAGGTCGGCGCTCACTGCCTCCACCTCGTGAAATTGAAAACTGACCTGCTCTTTGCCTGTAAAATGTGTTTTCCAAAGGTCTTCTTTTGCCGGGCTTGTTCCTGCAAGCCTGCTCAATAATTGCAGCCCAAAATCCAGCTTAACCTGGCTAGAGTCTTTGCCTGAAAAGTCAATTACTTTATCAGGTTTCAAGGCGCCAGGCGGGAAATCAAAAGACTCTTTTAAATAACCGGCGACTTGACCGATGTTTTGAGTTTTTCCGACCCGGACGTGAAGCAGGTCTAAGGGTTTATGCTGGGTAGAAGGTCTCAGCACGGGGTTGCAGCCCAGTTGGTTGCGGACAAGGTCAATCAAGGGGTCTTTTTGGCAAAGGCTGAAATGTGCCATAGTCAATTTATTTTTGAAACTTCGTGTGTGTGCGTGGCGGATATGGACAAATGTAGATTTTGTCTTTCATACTTTATCCGTCAAATCCTGCTTGTCACTTCGGCGAGTAATCCCAGGTTCTGAAACAATTGCAATTTTCTTCCGGGCATATCATCCATCCTTTTGTCGGGAAGCCCGCTTGTTCATCCATTTCGCCCAGCAATTGATGTTGATTGAAGTCGTGGTGACAAATACCGCAAATGCCTTTGGATTTCGATTCGGCTTCGTGAAGCAGGCTCGTCTTAAATTGCGCAATCCTCCTTTCAATAGTCTCACGTACTGCCGTTTCACTTTCAGGCACGTTCCCTTCTTCAAAGAAGATGGGCGTTTCCAACCCGGCGAATTGCTCCAAGCCTTGTAGTTGCTCGGAAAAATAGGTATGGATGCGATAGCAAGTGCCATTTTTCACTGCCTGGTTTAATTTCCCTGCCTCGGTAAAAAAGAGGAGGATGAACCAGGAATCGGAGGCTTCCGGGTATTTAAAAATAAAATAGCTGGTTGGATTAGGTTGCAAAACCTGGCAATTGCCAAGCAACTGGTGCATGACATCCTTCAGTTCGTTTGCGATTTTATTGGCTTCTTTCATTGGTTGTTATTTTCTCCATGCCTGGCTTGTCATAGTGATACTGCTTGCTCAGGATGGTTTGCAAACATACCTTATTCCTTTCTACATTTTAAGAATTGCAGTTGGCTTTGAGGAAAAGGCGGGAAAGTGCTGGTGGAACACCATAGCCGTCAGGCTAAACCTGTTTTGGCTACTCAAACTCAATTTCGATTATAGTTTTGGGTGCAAATTCGATTACTTTTCCTCAATTACCTGCCCAAAATTTAGCTCCATATCACTTAACCTGACGGCTATGGTGGAACACCGGCAGCAGCGGATGAGATTTTTAAAAGAAGACCCCGGCGCAGCCGGTATCCTTTTTATGGGACAGGATAAGGTTGCAAACCGGCGGCAGCAGCAGTTGAATTCTATTGAAAAGTGGAAGGTATGCCAGAAGACCTAGCGCCAGATGGGCAGTCGGGTCATACTTATATCTTTTTCTTTAGCTAACTAAGTAATCCAGCCCCAATATGACTAAACAGTAAAATGAATGTCCAAATAAGACAATGAAATATTGTTAGAATGTAATAAACAATCTCTTTTTCAGGTTCAGTTCTTATGCCAATAAAAATCCCCAAAATCCAGATAATGATAACAGCAGCAATAACTTTAATCTTTCTAATCAAAATAAATTCCTTTAATAAATTATCACGAGTCGTATCGTACATAATAGCAAATACAACTTCATTGATACTGCTAAGCCCTAAAATACCAACAAGGACGATTATCAAATTAATCCGAATAAGGAAATGAGAAAAAGATTTCATAAGACATGGTTAATTTTAAACTACTGGACACTTTTATGGGCGAATACCAATTCTTTACGCCGGTAATATCCTTTAGCTAAAAAGGCAAGCATAAAATCCAGCAAATCAGGCAAAAAGAGTATGACGTTTTTCAAATTGTCAAATCCCAAACGGAATAATGAAATAGATTTCCATTTTTTATCCCGGTTAATTTTGACTCGAACAGGCTTTACTTCTTGCTGATGAAGCCCACTGAGCATGGCAAGCACGTAAGCCACAGCCACCACGGCAATCAGGAGTTGCACTTTCATAAGGTCTTTGAAATTCAAGTCTTCCAGGTTAAAGCCATTGGTTTTGCAGTGGAGAAAAAACACCTCGATTCCCCATCGTTTTCGATATGCCTGGCTGATTTCATCTTTATCGGTTTTGTCTGAGAGCAACACGACGAATTCATCCGTACCCTTTCTTTTGCCCGTGTTTGGAAACACCGTGTAGGTATAGGTTCTACCCTGCATCTCGATTTTTGCCTGGAAAAAGCCGTTTTGACGAAGCTTTTTTCGAATGTACTTGTCAGTTTGAGGAGTGGTTTTGCCAAGCGTCTGAGCTACCAAACCGAGATAGTCTTGGTAGCGAAGGCGGATGACAAAAGAAAAAAAATTTGACTTAAGTAGCCAAACCAGTCCACCCCAATGAATTCCCGGTCTGCCAAAACCGTCACCCGAAGGCTGGAAAAAGGCTGCCAAACGTTCAAAAACCGTTTGATGAGCGCCTCCCGTTCTTTGGTGTTGCTGTTGCCACGCTTGCCAAGCGACTTCCAAACAATAGGAATGAAAGCGCCATTAGGCAAAAGCAATCCGATAAAAAGAACATTGATGTCAAGGCTTCCGATTTTCCAATTCGTCCTGTCCATCACCAGAAATGCTTGCGAATGAAGCCCTGTCAGGCTGATAATCAGCCAGGCAATGCCTGCACAAAAACCATCTACCCACTTCATCCGGAAAAATCGGATGAACTGTTTGTAGACGCTGTCCAGTTTGAGGTCTTTCCGATTCAGCACTGCCCCTGCTTCCGCACGGCATTTGTACAAGCAAACCGTCCGGCAACGAAGGATGCATTGGACGAGAAGCAAAAAAACCTTCAGTACGTCTTTGCGGACGCCTGGGAAAAACTTCTTAATTTCGTCAATCTGAGGGAGTTGAGTGGTCATAGTTCCTTGTTTTTAGACAACTCAAAGATACTATGACTTTTTCAAGTCCCTCTTTTTCAAACACTTACATTAAAGTGTCCAGTAGTTTAGGTTAATTTATTTAGCAATACCTCTTAAATTTACACTTTTATAATCTCCGTTTACATCTGGCATTTTGTCAGAAGTGGCATTTTTGTATCCCATCATTTTCATGCCCAACTCCCACCTGTCATTTGCGTTCATTATATCTCCTTTAAAGTCATAGGCACTTTCTAAGTTTTTCTGCAAAATATTTCTGCTTTCGTTTGAAAGACTTTCATAAAAAGGCTGTATTAAGTTTTGTTCGTCTGCAAGCGTTTGTGCATCCCATTTAATTGCATCATCACCCTTTATTGGACTACCTGATAAAAGCTTGTTAATTCTTGGCATCATATCATCAAGAATTGCCTTATTGCCATTGTTAATAAAGTTTCCAATTTCTTTATTTGATTTACCGATTAACTCTGCTCCAGGACTTAAAGCCCAATTCAATGTCGAAACAGTTTTTTCGGCAGCATTCATCCACCGTACTTCCGAGCCTTTACTTTTTGAAAATTGGTCTGCAATATCATACAGCTCACGCCTTTCATTTAAATCACCATACTCACCTGAAGCGTTATTCTTTATATTAACCTGTGCCGCCTTTTTGTATCTATCATTAAAAGTAGGTTTTCCAAAATCGAACAACTTATATTGTACATCTTCATTAAGCCAATGTCCTTGTTGCCATATATCAGTTTTGCTTAGCACCTTTAGGTTATTGGCTTTTGCATACTTCTTGTAGGCATAGTATGAATAAAACGACCTTGCTCCGTTTGGGTCAATAAAAAATATAGGATTGTTTCTGAAAGTAGCATAATTGCTTGTATTTACTTGGTCAATAGGGTCTAAATTCCAACGCCTGGCTATTCTTGGGCAATACTCCCAAAACTTTGATGTGTAATGGTTACCAAATCCCGCCATCTCATTGACCTTTGAATAATTTCCGAATCCGAATCTAAATCCTCTTCCTTCAAAACTCCTCCCCAACATCCCCATCCCAAACGGATAATAATCCCACCATCCCCCCACTCCCACCTTCAGCCCAATCAACCCGCCACCATTATCCACTTCTCCCGTCTTCTCATCACTCACCACCACCCGCACATTCCCCAAATGGTCTTTTAGCTCATATTTCTTCTCCCCCACGTAGCGGGCATACCCATCCTCATCTGTCTCCGCCAGCCCCACCTTCAGCACCTGCACCGGCAGCCCCGAAGCCAAAGCATGCACCTCCAAAAAAGGATGCGGATGCAGCGTCTCCTGGCTCACCTGTCCCGCAGCGGCATCGTAGCTGTTCAAATGTGTCGCCGGGGCTTCCAACTGCGGGTCGTAGAAATTCCCGTCAGCACCCCGCCGGATTTCCTGGTAGGGATTGGCGCTGGCGTCGGTGAGAGAGGTCAGCAGGCTGGGGTTGCTTTGCAGGTAGCGCCAGATGTTTTTATCGGAATCGGGGTTTCCGGCGTCCTCTAAATAGACGCCCCGCTGGCTGAGGAAACCGTCCTGGCTGTCGGCTAACCATTCGGTTGCGCCGTCGCCATAGTTCCCGGCGGGAGTCGCTTCAATAATAATGGGCAGACCTATGGCTGTCAGCTTGTCGGGCGACAGCGCCAGCAGGTGCAGCCGCCCTTCCCGGTGGGCGAAGGCAGAGATGTTTTTGCCGTGCCGGTACCAGGCGAGCGATTTGCCATCGGGCGAGAGTTGCAGTTCGCCCCAAGCCTGGTCGCCCCAGGTGGGTAGGCTATAAACTACGCTTACCTGCGGCGTTACGCTTGCATCGGCTTGGAACTCATAAACCAGCACTTCCGTCGTGCCTTCGGCGGGCGTAATGGTGGGTGGCGTGTAGCGGGTGTGATAAACCAGCGTGCGCCCGTTCAGGTGGTCTTCGTAGCCGGTGAAGTGCCAGCCGTAGTTTTGTCCGGCGGCGGGAAGGTCTATGGGTTGGTTCGCCAGCGTCAGTTCCCCGGCTTTTTCGCCAAGGTCGCCATAGCCTTGCAGGCTCATGTCCACCACGTGGTATTCGGGCTGCTGGCTGGCGTTCAGCGTCACGATGGCGTACTGCTCGCCGCCGGGAAGTTGCACCACAACGGGTTTGCTCTTTGGCTCGATGTCACCGATTTGCTCGCTGCCTTTCAGCAGATTGCCGTGCCGGTCGTACACGAGGCAGGCGTTTTGCACACCGAGGTAGTTTTCCGCCAGCACCACGTAAAACTGCGCCTCGCCGTCAAAATTCTCTGCCACGGCGACGCCGTTGGTTGCCGTGCCCATGAATTCCGTCAGGTCGGCGTTGGAGGTGAAGGCGTCATTGCTGCCGGGGTCGAACCAGATTTGGGTGATGCGGGCTTCGCAGGCTTCCGTGCCTTCGATATCTATGCTGCGGTTGCTGCTCGTGAGCCAGTTTTGGTACTCGGAGCGGCGCAGGTAGCCGTCGGCAGGTAGGTCGAACACTATTTCTTCCCCTTGCAGGTAGGTGATTTTGGCAAGCTCCACCGTCCTGCCGTCTATGCCGATGCGGTCGGAACCGTAGATGGGGCGCTCGATGCAGGTGAGCGTGGCTTCGTATTCGCCGGGGTTGGCGGTGGCGGTGTTTTTGCGCTCGTACATCGCCATCGGGTTGCCCTGGACGTCCCGCACGTAATAGGTTGCGCTGATTTCGTCCTCCCGGTACTGCCCGTTGTTGTCGGCGTCCACGCTGTATTCTTTCAGGGTGCGGTTGCCGTTGGGGTCGTAGGCGAAGCGAATTTTTTCCTTCCGCACGAGGGTCAGGCTTGCATTTTCGATGGTCTTGTCTACCTGCCGCACCTTGCCATAGACGTTCCAGGCGATGTCGAGCGTGACCTTGTATTTTTCAAATGTGCCGCCGTTGTTCAGGTCGAGGTGCTCCCAGCCTTCGTCTTTGGTGAGGTTGCCGATTTTGTCGTAAACGTACTGGTGCGTGCCCACCAGGTCGCCCCGCACACCGTCGGTGGGGACGCCCGCCACCGCATCGGCGACCGCTGCCAATTGGTTTATCTTCTCGTTGTTGACGGGGTTGATTTTGTAAGTATAGCTCAGGTCGTCCATCAAAATGCCGCCGGGGTCGGCGCCATCGTGCCTTTGCAGGGTGGTGATGTTGCCATTGGCGTCGTAGGCGTAGGCGGTGCGATACTTGTCGGTCATCGGCAACCAGGCAGAGAGGCTGGCGTCGCCACCGTAGTTCATGCTGGCTTTGATGCGGTTCAGCACGTCGTAATGGTAGAGGCTCGCCCGTGGATTGCCGGTTGCATAGCTGCTGCCGCTTTCCTCCAATTGGCTATGTACCCAGATGGGAATGTTGCCATTGTACAAGTCCTTCGTGTCAGAAGTGGTGGAGCCGTACAGGGCATTCGTATTGTTCAGGAAGCTGCCCGTGCGCCGGTAGTCGCCTTCGTAATAGCCGAGCGTCATTCCGAACACGTCCGCCGGGAAATCGGTGATGTTGGCGACCGAAGTTCCGTCCTTGCCAGGGTCGGCGGCAGGGTTGAGGTGTGGCGTGTTGATGCCTTTCAGCCAACCGTGTATGGTATAAATATAGTCCACGCCTTGAACGTGGTCTTCCCCGATGCGCATCCGGCGCAGCGGCCCATGCAGGTAGTATTTGTAATCGGCGTCCGCGTCCCAGACCACGCCGTCGCGGGAAGTTTCCACCTGCGCAATGCGGTTTTCCTGATCGTAAGTGTATCGGTGAGAAAAGCGGTCGTCCCGGTATTCGTTGTACTTCACTTCCAGCACATTGCCGCTGATGAGGTCGTAATTGTAAGACAGGTAATTCCTGCCGATGGCAGGGTCATGCTGCACGAGCCATTCCACGTTTCCGTGCGGGTCGTAACTGTAAAAAGTGCAGTATTGGTCGCCGGTGTTGGCGAAGTCGCTGTCCTCGTCGTGGCAGACGAAGCTCACCCGGTTTTGCAGGAATCGCTGGGGCTGCCCGTAATAATCCACCAAGGCCGGTTCGGTATAAGTGGTGCGTGTGATTTCGGAATTGACTGAAGCTGGGAAGTCTTCATCATTGGCTTGCGTCAGGTTGCCCGCTGCCAAAAGGTTGGTAAAATCCAAGCCCGCTGCCGTGCTTTTTCCGACTTCGATGATGCGCCCAAGCGGGTCGTATTGAGTGTAAGAAAACGTGCCGTCCGCCGCCTGCTGCGCATTTTGAGAAAAGCGCAAGCGGTTCAGGTCGTCGTAGAGGAATTTGGTTTTCCCGCCGTCCGGCGTCTCCTGCTCTGTCAACTGACCGAGGCTGTTGTAGGCGTAGGTGGTGCGCATTTCATGGGGAGGCAGGTGGGGAGCGCCGTTGGTTTTTTCGTCTCTGTATTCTTTGACGTCCTCGATTTCGGCATCCGCCAGCGGGCGCACGCCTTCCGGGGGAACGGTTTTGGTCAGTTGCCCCGCCCGGTCGTAATAATAAAGCGTGTAGTGATGCTCAGTCTGTTGGTAGGTGAGAGAGTAGCTGTCACGGAAGCCGGAGAGGTCGAAACAATTGGTTTTTAGGTCGCCTTCCAAAGCCTCCGCTTGCTGCTCGACGCAGCGGTCGAAGGCATTGAACAGGGCATTTTTCGCTTCCGCCATGTTCTCCCGCATGGTTTCGTCGATGGTTTCCACCGCTTCCGGCGCAGCTTCCACCCTCGACCAAACGAAGTGGAAAGTGGGAATGCTCACGGGCGGAACTTCCAAGTGGATTGGAAACTCCTCCAACCTGCAACCATTGGCGTCGGTGACCACGAGCTTGTAATCGCCCGTCTCAAACCCGGCGGCGGAGGTCGTCGCAGGCGTACCGCCGCTGTGGTTGTGGACAAAAAACCAGCCGGTCTTTTGTACGCCGGTTGGTACTTCCAGGGTGTCAATGATGGTTTGCCCGAATTCATCCAGCCTCGACTCAATCAGGGTTTCATAATCGTAATAATCCCGCTGCACGTACCATTCGTACAGGTAAGGCGGCATTCCGCCTGCAATTTCCACCGTCAGGTCGCAGCCCGTGATGGCTGCGCTCACGAAGGTGATGGGGTCAGGGCTGAGCGGCTGTACGTTTCCGCTCGCCGTCGCCGAACAACCTGCCGCATCGGTCACGGTCACGGTAAAATTTCCAGCCGGGAAGTTGCTCACGGTCGAGACGCTGCCGGGGTCGGGGCTGAGGCTCCAATCGAATGAATAATTACCGCTGCCGCCACCCACAACGGCTTCCACTTTGCCGGAACCATTAGCGCAGTTAGGTTGCCGGATGTCCAAGTCCACGTCCAAATCCGCCAATTCCAGGATGTTAAATTCCAACTCCGCCGAGCAATTCGTCGTCGCATCCTGCACGACCACTTTGTAAAAACCTGTGGGAAACTGGCGGGTATTCCCGTCCGAACCGGCTTGCGGAGACCAACTGCCGGAGACGTTTTTGTACCAAACATGCGTCAAAACAGGCGTCAGCGACACCGCCGGGCTGTAAGGCGAAAGCACCGTAACTGTTGCCTCCCCGTTGGAACAGGTGGCGGCTGGCGTGTTTTGCAAAGCGGGATTGAGGGCAATTTTCTTTACCTCAATTTCTTGTAAAACCGTGCAGCCGCTGCCGTCCGTCACCTCCGCCACGTACTTGCCGGGGAAAATATTGGACAAGGTGTTGCTGGACGTCCCCGACGTTTCATCCTTCAAAATGACGCCCGGCGACAGCACGTTCCACCAGCGATAACGGTAAGACGGCGAGCCATTTGTCACCGAAACGCTGGCGCTCCCGGTCGCCCCGGAGCAGTCGCCCGGCTGCGAGGCGAGGCTCAAAACAGGGCTGTCGTCGGACACGGGCAGCGTCAGCATCGAAAAGCAGCCGGGCAACTGGGCATTAGCGATTTGCACGTAATTGTTGCCTGCGGAAAGGTTGCCGAGCGTGAGGCTCAACCCATTTTGAACGCCGCCCCCGTTCACGGAATAACCTGCCGCCGCGAGCGCCGGGGAAAAGGTCAGCGTAGCCAAACCGTCGTCGTTCCCGAAGCAGGTGACGCCTTGCACGAAGGCAACTGCCGCTGTCGGTTCGGGCAGTTCGGTGACGATGGTGGAAGCGGTCAGCGTTTGGGTGCAGCCGCCGGAAGCGGTGACGCTCACCGAGTAAGTTCCACCCGCCTGCACGGAAACCTGGGAGGCGGTGGAAGTAAAACCACCCGTCCCCGACCAACTGAAATTATAGCTGACGCCCGAAGTGGCATTGCTCAAAACCGCCTGCAAAAGCACCTGCCCACCATCGTGGCAGAGATAGCCCGAAGACGCCGAGATGCCGAGCGACGCCAGGGAATTGACCACGATGTTCTTCTGAAACTCGCCCGTGCAGCCACCAGGGCTGGTCACGACCAGTTTGACCATGTAAACCCCCGCCGCCGCGTAGGTGTGCGAAAAACTGGCGGGCAGTGCGCCGCCTGTGCCGGTCGTTCCGTCGCCGTAATCAATCGCGTAGCCACTCGTGATGCCGCTCAGGCTGGGGGAAAGGCTCAGAAGCCCGGTGCAGGAAACTGTTTCGGAAAAACTGACGCTTGGTTTTTCATAAACCTTGACTATTTGCTGATGGAAGGTGGTCGGGCAGCCCCAAATGTCGGTCACTGTCAGGCGGATGGCATAATCGCCAGCCAGGTTCAGCGGGAAAATGGGATTCATGCCAACGCCGATGGGCGTCCAGAAGCTTTGCCCCGGCAATTGTGCTTCCCAGGTGTAAGTCGCTCCGCCGCTCGTGAGGTTCTGCACCACTAAGTTTGACCCCTTGCAAACGGGCGTAGCGGCATAAAAATAGGCGCTCACGCTGCCCACCTGCACGATTTTGCTGGTCGTGCTTTTGCAACCGTTGTTGTCGAAAATGGTCAGCTTCACCACCTTGCTGCCGGGGCTGGGGAAATCGAAAATCGTGGCGGCGTCTGTCGCCGTTTGATAAGTTCCGTTGAAATCCCAGACGTAGGAATAAGTGGGCGGCGGCACGTAGCCGCTGATGATGAACTGCACCTCCTGGTTGCAATGGGTGATGATTTGAAAATCCGTCGAAGGCAACCCCGTCACTTGGATGATTTTCACGATGGGGCATAATTCAGGATGGTCGAGGTCTTTCAGCGTGACTGTGTAGTAGCCGTTTCCATTGTAAGTATGCGGTGGAGCGTGGTTGGCGGCGAGGAAATAGCCGTCGCCGAAATTCCAGTGCGGACTGGTAATGTCCGGAGCGGCGGCGTTGAGTTTTACATAGTGAAAATTGAAGACGCCGCAGCCATTGTCTGTGGCTATGATTTCATAGTCATTGCTTGCGCCAACGACAATGGTTTTGACGACGGAAACGGGGCAACTGTTTCCATTTATCACCCTCAATTCAAGCGTATAAGTTCCGGGAGACGGAAAGGTCAGGGTGCTGGCGGCAGCCGTTGCGGGAATCAGGGAACCGCCGTAAAACCAATTGTAAGAATAGGCGCTGTTGAAATTCAGGATTTCCAGGTTGGCAGTTATGCCGTCGCATTGAATGCCGTTGATGTTGAAATCAACGCCTTGCGGATTTGGGTCGAAATGAACGGTCGTCGTTACCGGGCAAAAATTAGGATTGCCGAGGTCGCTCAACGTCACCGTATAATCATTCAACAAGGGCGCAATAGTGAACCAATGGGAAATATTCTGAGACCCGGTGTTGGTCGTGCCATCGCCAAAACTCCAAAACGGCGTGACGATATTGGCAGCCAGCGGGTTGACTTTGGTAAAAGAAAAGACGCCAATTCTGCACGATGCGCTTGCTGAAATCTGGAAGTCCAGGTTGCTCTTTTCGATGTCCAATTCTTTTGCCAGGGTACACGTGTATTGCCCACCCGTCAAGTCGCTTATGGAGAAGCAAAGCTTCACGCCATAAGTCTTTTTGCACCCGGTGAGCGGCGGCTGAAATTGATGGGTCACAACGGGGTCATTTTGAGAAATAACCGTCCCGTCGCCAAAATCCCAGGAAACCACCTGGTTGAAATATCCACAATCCAGCGGCAAAGGCGTCGGGTAAGGCAAAAGGCTGAATTCGTATTCATTGGAGTTCCCCGTTGGGGTGATGGAAAAGTCAAGCGAATTCCCATTTGTCAGGATGCCACAGCATGTATTGCCGCTCCCGCACGGCAGCGGCGTGCCGCACTCAATTTGCACCGCCACACCATTTCCAAGCTCCGACTCCATCGTCATGCAATCAGCCTGGCTAATCATGATGCAAGGAATGGTCACCAAAGCGCCGGAATTCCCCATACCCATCACGGTCGGAGCGCCTGGCTGGTCATTGCAAACCACGACAGCTACCGCTCCGGCTTCTTGCGCATTCAGGCATTCGAGGCTGTATTCGCAAATGCCGGAAGCTTTGACCAAAGCGATTTTTCCGGTGAGATTCATGGGGATGTCTGTGCAGGCATCGTTATCAGGTGCAATAATATCATTGACCAATGCCAACTCACCCGTTGCCAAACATGGGCTTGTCGCGCCGAACGCCGCCAGGGCGCTGCCGTATTCACCGCCGATGCTCGCCGGGGAATTAACAGTAAAAGTAACCTGCGCCCCGACTGACCATGCAGCCAGTACGCAGTGGCAAAAAAGCAGAAGGGCTTTAATAAAATGCTTTTTCATGGCGATGGATGTAGCGTTTAGCCCAAAGGTGTCACCTGGATTTTGGGTGGCGGCGGGATGAAAAATTTTCAATTTTTCATCCC
>CAZHLB010000002.1:6449-13148 GCA_964533005.1 uncultured Saprospiraceae bacterium | reverse complement strand
CCCTCCGCCACCCAAAATCCAGGTGACACCTTTTCGTCCAACCTCAGTTTCCAATTTTTTTCCGCAGTTCCTGCAAATCGGCTAAGACTTTCCGCAGCATTTCGCCCTGGCTTTGCACGGTGGCTTCGAGGTTGCGCACCTGTTGCTGTTGTGCTTCCAATTCTTTGGCTAACTGTTGGTTGGCGCTTTCCTGGCTTTTCAGTTTCGCTTCCAAAGCCTGGATTTGCTGGCGCTGGTTGGCAAGCTCCCGCGTTAATTCCTGAAGCTCCCCGCCGCCGGTCGGCGACTGGTTGGCGAGCTTGTCAATTTGTTGCTGTTGAGCGAAAAGTTGGGCATTGACGGCTTGGATGCTGAATTGCTGCTCCTTCACCGCCTCCGTCAGCAGGGGCACAAATTCATTGTAGGACAAGCTTTTGTAAGCTACCGCCTCACGAGTCTTGGAGCTGTCAGGTTGGACAGTGGCGACAAGGTGGGGAAAGACTTTTTCAACATCCTGGGCGATGAAGCCAAAATGGTCAGCCTTGGTCTTGTCATTTTTCCAGGCAAAATGGACGCCCTGGGTTTTCATCACTTCCTCCAGGGCATTTTGAATGGGGCGGATGTTGGTTTTCAGCCTTTGGTCGGAGAGAAAATAACCACCCCAAGCGGTTACTTTGCCTTGAACCTCCAAATCGGTGACTAAACCGGAGCTATAGCCTCCCACTCTGACAACGCCACCTGAATTATGATTGAGAAACAGACTCCCGGCTTTCGATGGGCTGTTGGTACGGGAATTAATTTCATTGCCGTCGGCTCCGAAGACGATGTAGCGCCAGTGATTGACATTTCCATTGTCCCAGCTTTGGTGGGAGCGAAGCACCATCGTGCCATTTTTCTCGCCCGTATAAATCGGGTCGGTTGCGGGAAATTCAACCATGTAGCGAGTGGAATAAAGGGTGGAAGGGTTTCTCCAGGCATTCATGCCGTCAGTATTCCACAGGGACTCGCCGCCCAATTTTTGCCATTGCCCGGAGTTGCCGTTCTTGAAATAAAACCCATCCAAAGCATTGTCAACGTTGTCGTCCACGAACACGACCAATCCGTGCCGGGGATTCAAAATGACGTTCCGCTGGACAGCGGTCATGGTGGGAAAAAGCACCCCTTTCGTGGTAGACTGCACGTCGAGCATCGCCGACTCGTGCGGCGCAATGGAGGCTGGCGCAATGGAAACGCCTTCCACCTGGGCGCTCAGACAGGCTGTCGAAAGGGTGAAAAAACAAGCGAAAAAGAGGGTTGATATTTTCATGTCAGCTTCGGTTTAGCCTAAAGGTGTCACCTGAATTTTGGGTGGCGGGGGGGGGGGGGGGGGTTTTTTTTTTTTTTTTATAAATTTTTATTATACCCCCCCCCCCCCGCCACCCAAAATTCAGGTGACACCTTTTCGCCCAAATTTGGTTCTGGCTCTGCCAGGTTAGGTTTAATTGTTGTTTTCGCAAGTCTGTTGAAGTGAATTATTGGTGACCGTTTTGGTGGAGGAATACTCCTTTTCGGGAATGCAATGGGCTTGTTTGCCTGACAAAAAAGCAGGCGGAAACGTCCCTGCCGAGTTGCAGTTGGAAGTGATGAAAGGCAGAAAATCCCAATAAACTGCCTGGTCAATCAGCGTCTGGTCGCAGGGCGTGAAATAGGTGATTTTCAGTTCCACTTTTTCTTCGCAGGTCATGCCATCCGATTTTATCTGGTGGCAGTCAGTTTTCTCGCACAAAGGGTAGTCGCTTGCTCCCAATCCGTAGGGGGGGGCAGGCACTGCAAGATTCGCCTGAATGGTGTCCAAACTCATGCATGCTTCATTGATAGCGCCCTCCACCATCTTATTAATTTGTTGCAGAGAAACCTGCCCGGCGAGGGGGGCGCAGTCCACAATTTCGTAGCAGTTCTTGTGGAGCATGTCAATAATGCGGGCTTTGAATTCATTGGCTCTGTTGCGAAGGGTGTTTTTTGCGTCGTTCACCTCCGCAATGGCTTCATTGATGTAAACCTGCTTGTCCGGTTCGCAATCGTTGGGGATGTCGTCATCTCCTGCAAAAAGCGAGTCGAGATAGTTCACCTGTTCGGGGTCGGCAGGGGCATTTTTTATCATGTAGTAGAAATTCAGCCTTTGCCCCGACGACCAGCTTTCGTGATAATAGCGGCAGGGATTGAAGCACAACGGGTGACCGTCGTTGGGGCAGTCGGGGTTGTTCTTGTAACAAGCTTGAATTTCCATGTCCAAGTGGCTGGGCAGGAGATAATCGAAGCCATCGTCCAAAGGAGAAATGACGTCATGCAGATAGGGCGGGTCGTCGCGGGCAACATTGTACACGAAATATTTAAACATCCATTCCGGGCGTAAAATGTAAGGATAAACAAGTTTTGCCGGGTCAAGAACAGTAGAAGGGTCATCCTCTTTCACGATAGCCTGGGAGTAATAGTGAGGGATGGCAGCCGGGGCAATGTGGTCGTCGAAAAATTCACTCGTATTGCCATCCAGATTGTCAGCAATCGCATTATGAACATTGCTTTTCAAGGGCATGGTGGGGTTGGTAACTTTCTCGAAATAATCATTGTAGTCAGCAGGGATGGCGCTTTTCTTGTCCAAAATCCCTGCAAACTGATACCCGGCGCATTCCATGAAAAGGTTGGGCAAATTGACCAGAGCGGTCATTCTTTCTTTCGTCAGTTTTCCATCGTTTGAGTTATTGAACTTCCGCATTTTTTGGGAGATGATGAAGTCGAGTATCGCTCCGAAAATCTTGTGCCCGCCCTTGCTTTCTTCATCGTCGTAATGGTCTTCGGAAGACTTGTTTCCCTGCCGCTCGTTGAACTCGTCCATGATGTTCAACTCGTCTTCAAACTCGAAGGCGTTCAGCATGGCGACCGCTTGTTTCCAGCAATTGTAAAGCTGTTTGCAGTCGTCATAGTTGAATTTGGTCACCGATTCCACCGCTTCGCCCAGCACGTTGTTGTTCGTCGGCTGTAGTTTGCCATCCGCATCCTCATAAGCATACACCAATTCTCCGTTGGTGTCGTGAATGGCTTTGTACCATTTTAAGGTGGCGTCGTCGTATTTGGAATTGCCGGTGTAGTAGCGCGAGACCAGCATTTCGGTGAGCATGAACTGGAGGCTTTCTTTGGTGAAACCGGGGGCATATTTTGCCAGCGTATCCTGCTCCGCAGCGCCGCTCCAATCCCAGGTTGTCAATTTATAAATTTCCATCCATCGGTTTCCCAGGATGGGTAAAAAGGAATCCCGGACTATCTCGTAAACCTCATTGAACAAAGCATCCTCTTGGCTTTTGGGATAAGAAGGTTTGAGCGCATTAATCATTTCACAAGGGATGCACTTTTCCGGTTTCGGAACAGAAAAAGTGGCGTTCCCGCAGCAGGCAGCGCCGATGGTCATGGAGGCGGGGTCGTTGCCAGTGCCGTTCGGATTGTATTGGAAGACAAAACCGGCTGGCAGTTGAAAACCGGCTGGCAAACCCAGCAGGCTCACGATGGCAACTTCTTCCAAATCCTTTTCAGCTTGCGGCGTCAGTGGGTCGTTGAATTTTTCAAAACTGGTTTGCAAATCCGTCATTTGTGCTTCGAAATCATCATATCCATCCGCATTGTTCACGCCGTCCATGAGGGTGGCAATTGCATTGACGAGAGCTTGTTCCGCCTCATTTTCTTCGCCTATGGCATTGGATGTGAAGTCGTCGGGCAGGTCTGAAAAGACGCATTTCACAAACAGGTACTCGCCTTCTGGTAGGGGTAGCACCGTGCCGATGTAGGCGATGGTCGCATTGTCTTCTTCGAGCCAATTCACGCCGCTCAGGTCGAAGGGGTTGGAAAGGTTGCAGGTCTCGAAAGTTTGAGAATGGTAGATTTTCCCCCGTGTCAGGTCGCTGATGAAAAATTGAACGCCCTGCTTGCAATCCGCATCAATGCAGCCCCATCCTGCGGTGGTGCAATCCGGCTCATAAGCGAGCGTCACCTGCGTAGGGACGGGCAAAGCCAGCCGCTTGTAGCTCACTATTTTGTTGTGTTGCAAATAGTTGTGGTCAATCAGATTTTCCACCGTGACGGGCGCGGCAGTAGCGTCCAACGCTTCCAAATTGGGCGTGGAAACGGAAGCCAGCGCGGTGGCGATGACGTTGCCGTCGGTGACCGAGGTGTAGGTCACGGACGCCACGTTGTTCGGGTCAATGGTGATGGTCTTCGCCACTTTTTCAGCCAGGGGCGCTTCATCCCCGAACAGGCGAATCAATTCGTCGTCGGAAGGCGAGCCGAACAGCACGCGGGTCGTCCTGCCCCTGCCGTCCGTTTGCTCGCCGAGGGCGTGAACCTTGCCGACGCCCGATTCTTCGGTCACCCGGTTGGTGCCGTCGGTTTTGAAAAGCGTACGCTTGAAGGCATAACCTTCCGCGTCGGGCACGGTAGGGTTGGCGGCGTTCGCGTCTGAATAATAGCTGAAATCAGTGCCCGCGCTTTTGACCATTTCCGGGTCTTTGAGCTTGCCGTCTTCATCAAAGTCCTTTGCCGTGTACAATGCGCCGGCGTTGTTTTGGACAAAATTTTCCCGGTAGCCGTCGTCGAGGTCTGCCTGCACGGGGACGGGCAAAGTGGTCAGGGAAGATCTGCCCGAAAAGTCAAGCACGGTCTGCGTCATCAGCATGGAATCCTGGGCGCTGTTGTAAACCTGGCTTTGGCGCAGGTTGAGCAGGTGGTCGGCGTAGCTGATTCCTTCGCTGACCCTCGTGCCCGAAACGGATGGGTCGCCCTCGGTGAATACGCGGTTGTAAATCCAATTCAGGTCTTCGTCGGGGTCAATGAAATAGAAAGATTCGGGAAGGCTCAACGCGTTTTTGTTCAGCGTAACCACGTCTCCGTTGGCAGACGCAGCGCTCCAGCCGCCGTAATTTTCGGCATTGGCAATCCCGCCGGGGAAATACGTTCCGATGGGTCTGACCCGCCACAGGTAAAAGCCCGTTCCTTCCGCTATGGTGAGCCGGACGGACGGCAGGCAAGCCTGCGTTTCCACCCGCAAGGCATTTGCCCAATTCACTTTTGCCGCTATTTCCTGCTGGATGACGGCATAGTTCCGGTCGGTGTTGAACAGGCGCAGAATCTGGATTTCATAGTTGGGAAAGGTATCGCCGTTGATTTGCCACTGGAAATCCTGCACCCGGTTGGTCAACGTTCCCCCGTTTTTTGGCAGAATAACCAGCGGAGATGCCAGTATTCCGCCCGCAGCTTCCCGCACGTCCACTTCGTATTCGACCGTCACCTTCGCGCTCAATCGCCGGCGCGCATTCACGTAGTTGTCAACAGCGGCGCTGGCGGGCGTGTAGGCATAATTCAGGCTGGTAATTTCCACCCTGATTTTATCAAAAGCCGCATCGGTGTTCAGTTCTGACAAAAAATCCAGCCGTTGAACTTGCTCGGGCGCAGCGTTCGAGAGCTTCAAAGTGCCCGATGAAATTTCCACCATGCCATTGGTCTTGAGCACTTTGTAGCCTATCTCCAATTGCAGGACGCCGCTGCCCAAAACATCCAGGAAATCTGCTCCCAAATCCAGCTTGAGCGACAGCGCCGCCGCTACCGTTTTGCGCCGCAACGGGGAGGCGGCAAGTTGTTTTCGCACGTCCAACTCGATTTGCCCGCCAGTGGAAAGGGCAGCGCCCTCCACGACGCCGTTTCTGACAAAATGGGTGGCGAAATTTTGCCCGCTCGCCCGCTGCGGCACGGCAAGACACCAGGCAAGTGCGCCTGCATAAATGAATGGATAGAGCATGGATTTCATGGCATTGATTATTTCCGGTTGTCCATCACGGCATAGCCCGCATATTTTCCTTTGGGCTTGCCGTTTTTGTCCAACACGTATTTCCGAGCGTCCTGGCTCATTTCGTAGTTGGCGTTGAAATTCAGCTCGTTGTAAGCGATTTCAATCTTTTTGACCTTGTAGTCTTCTTCGTAGAAAATGAAAGTGCTCAGGATTTTCCCTTTTGCCAGGTCGTAGCGGTAGCGGATGGATTCGATGAGCAGGTCTTCGTGAAAGTCTTCGGACGCTTTCACTTCTAAGATTTTCACGCCCGCCTGCGCGGGGTCTTTGGCGCATTTGACCACCTTGCCCGCCTCCAAAAATGCCGCTCTCAATTCTGCCAGCCCGGTGGCGATGCCTGCATTTAATATTTCGGCATTCAGGCTGTTCCTGATGATGGTTCGCTGGTCGTGCAGCACGAGCAGGACTTCTTTTTCGTCCTGGAAAACGTCCGCCTGCTTCGAGAAAAAATGAACCTTCATTTGCTGCCGGTAAATCCGAACCTCGGAAACCGCTGCCGATTCTTCCCAGTCGGTGGTTCGCATGGTGTAGTTCAGGAAAACGACCCGGGGATTTTGCGCAAAGTCATGCCCTTCTATTTTCCGCTCCAGTTCCAGCACTTCCCGAATGCAGTCGCCGCCCGATTGCCCTGGCAAGGCAAGGCAGCCGAGGAGCGCCGGGAGGAGGATGAGCCATGTTTGGAGATGCTTAGTCACGCGGGTATTTTTTCAGAGAGCGGTGGTTTTTTGGGGGTTTTTTTAATGGGTTAAGGTATGGCGGTGGCTAGCAATGATCTTTTAGCTTCAAGCTCTTGTTTTGACGTCTAAGCGGTTTTTTGAAAATTACCAATCGGATTCGTGAAACTTTCTTCGAGG
>CAZHLB010000002.1:0-6439 GCA_964533005.1 uncultured Saprospiraceae bacterium | reverse complement strand
GGTTTTCTTTTAATAAAAAAACAAAAACACCCCCCCCCCCCCCCCACCGCTCTCTTTTGGGTATTCAATGCCTTTCGACCATGGGCGTATTGTATTGCTGTTCCTGCAAAGTCTTCCGCCCGCGCTCGGTTTCAATGCTTTTCCGCACGAGGTTTCCCTGGTGGTTGTATTCGTAAAAAACCCCGAAATGCTGGTCGTCGAACTGCGCCGCCACTTTGAAATCTTCGTTGAAAACCGTGCAATTCACGACGGCGTCGGTGGGCTGGAAGCGGAAATCATCCATCAGCACCTCCTCGCTCCCAGCGAAATTGTAGGAAAGCCTGACGTCGAAGGAATTGCCTTGCGCCAATCCCGTCCAGGTTTTTATCAAAGCTTCATATAGCGTCCACTCGCCGGTTTGAGCGACGGGTCTGAAATCGTAAGCGTGGTTGTTGATGATAGCTTTTAGGTTGGGATGCGGATTTTTTAGCCCGAAATTGGGGCTGGCGGGGTTGTTGGAAAGGCTGCTGCGGAGCCATAATTTGATGCTGGCGCCCTTGTTCAAAAGGGGTTCCGTGAGTTTTACTCCTTCCAGGAATTTCTGCATGGGCGCCATGCTCAGATTGAACGCTTTGCTGCCGGAATGGGCTTTTTTCGACTGAACGTAAGACGTGTCGATAGGCTGCACCAGATATTCGAAGTCAATAAAATGAACGCTGTTGTACCCGGCATTTTGCGCAATGAGAACGGGCAGGGTTTTGCCATATCCGAATTTGGCGACGCTCTCGATTTTTAAAGCATCTACTTCCACAATTGGATAACCATGAGGCGAATAGCTGACCACTTGACTGGCAGAAAACCAATTGCCAAGCTCATTTTGACTAAAATCGTTGACCAATGTGTCCCAATCAAAAAGACTGACATTGCCAAAAAGCCCTCCCTGGTAAATGGAAGTTGCATTTGCAGCAGTCACGCCATCCCGGTACACGTAGGTTCTCAGGGGATAGACATGACTATTTAGCGCGGCAGGAATGCTGCCAGACGTGAAAAACTCTTGGTTCAAAAGGTCTTGGTTGGGGTTTAAATAAAACCAATTGTGCTTGAAAACGGTGGCTGATGCAGAGACTACATTTTGGAATTTGTTGGCGGTGGCGTCCCAGGTTGAACCCGCAGTCAGGTTTGCCAGCGGGTTGCTCCCATAGGTGACGATGCTTCCGGCGCTGGCGGTCAGTTGGTTGAAATTGCCGGGGGCGGTGGCGCTTTTTTGACCCAATGCCGAGTAAACCCAGGAAGCGGGGATGTTCAGGGCGTAATATTTCCCGCTGTGTTTCCCGGCAGCGGCGGTGAGTTGCGCATAAATCTGGCGCTCGTCGGATTCATAGCTGTCATAAGTCAGCGTCAAAACAGGCTCTCCGTTGTGCCGGTTGAAGGCGACGTTGTCGGTTCTTTGGGTGATGCCGTCCGCTGTGGTAATGGTAGAAAGCAGGTAAGAGGTTTGGCTTAATACTTTTGAAGTGACGTGCTGGCAGAGCAAATTTTGCTCGTAAGTATAGGATAGTCCGAATCCGAGGGCAACGGCTGCGGGGAGAGCAATATTCAAGTCCAGTTCCAACGAAAAATCGTTTGTTTCATCCTCTGTGCAAGCCTGGAATAAATTCAAATCTTCCTCCGTGCCGGGGCTTAATTCTCCGATGCCGAATTGTTGCAAATCGCTGTCATATACCAGCGTTTTGACTTTAGCACCCGGCGCTGAATATACATACTCAGTTCTACTGGAAAACAGCGCTTCATTAAAGGTAGCACGGTCATAATTGCCGGGATAAGTGGCAGTTGCGAGCGGTTTGCCGTGCATATCATTCAACTTGAAAAGGTAGCCTTGCGTAATCCAATATTTATGCGTGCTGTAATTAAAAAGACCGAGCGGTAAATCGAGATTGAATTTGTCATAAGTTTTCTTGTCTTTGCTGATTTCAGAAGCTTCTACCTGCACGGACGGTTTATCTCGCACCGTATGATATTGATTGACCATAAAACCGGTGGAAGATTTCCCGCTGTGCAGGTTTTTGATGACGACCCGCTCGTGGACTACCTGTGCGCCGGGGTACAGGCTTTCTCCCAACGGACCTTCCTGCGTTTTGGAATCCCTTCCGTTGAGGGTGACGTCCAATGCCTTTTTCAATTTTTTTACCACATCCAGCTTCCCATCAGGGCTTCTTCTTGCCATGACCTCGACGATGGGGTTTTCTTCCCGCCCCGCAGGCGGTTCGTTGGTGGCGACGCCGCTGCTGCTGCCGTCCGGCATTTCGTACAAATACTCCGAGCCATACACCATTGCCGCCCCATTTTCGACGCCGGGGTCGTATGAAATCAGCCGCTTGACCCGGATGCCGCCGCCCCGCTTTGCATGAAAAACCGGAAGCTTAAAATAAGAAAGCGCCGGATTGAATTCTTTGCAGGCGTCTTTTCGGGGCACGTTTTTCACCTGCAAAGACACCCAGTCGGCAAACAGCCTGAATGTGCCGGGCACTGCCCTACCCTTTCGGATTTCTTTTATGCCTGCCTCCAAATCATAATCGCCGTCGTTGTTAAAATGCCCATAAGCCTCGCCCAGGATTTCATCGTCGTAGCCGTCCCAATCCTCCGATTTGCTGTGGAGGGTGCCGCCTGCCGCCGTCAGGCATTGCTCGTAGCAAACGTAGCGGGGCAGGGTTCTGTCTTTTTTGCCCGAACCGTTGTCCTTTTTGTCGCCGAGCACCAAGTAAATTCCATCGGCATCTTCGTTCACCTCGTTGACGCTTGTGTATCCCGTGATGTAATCGCTCGTGCGGAGGCTTTTTGTCGGACTCGACAACTCGGTCGGCGGCGCATCTCTGAAAGCGTATAAAATCCTGAAATAGAGCTTGTTGTCGTTGATTTCAAAAAAGCTGTCCAATTTAGCAAGATAGGCTGCTCTGTCGCCGGATTGGACGCCGATGGAGCTTTCGTCAATGTAGTATTTGTTCTCGTCCGACTTGTAGCCGTTCTCGCCGCCGGGTTTGAGGGTGACCATCGCCATCGCCTTTTTGTCCTGCACGTGGCTGTAGTTTTTCTGCTCATATTGTACGTGGATTTCCCCGCCCGACGGCAGAATAATACGTTTCAATTGCCAGGCTGCCGGGTCGAAGCCAGAAGAAGGCTCCTTTTGAGAAACCCAGGGTATCATATTTTTGAATCTCGACTCTCCATCTTGCTGGTAAAAGCCCCATAAGTCGAGCCTGTCGGGTTTATAAGACGGGTTTTGTTCCTTGCTATCGAGGTTCTTGTAATAATTAGCATCGTCATCCAAGTCCAATAATTGCGGATATTTTCCACCTGGTCCAATGATTTGTGCGGGGTAGTCTTTAAAGTATTCGTAGTGAAAAACGTAAGGCGAAATCCTGCTTTTCCAGGCGCCGCCCGATTCTGTCCATACTTTTTTCAGCGTCAGTTTTCCCGATGCAGGGTCATCTTCATTGGGCGCAAGGGTATTTGGGATGCCCCTGCACAAGGAATAATCGTACTCAAAAAAGGTCGTCCGGATGGGCGTCAGGAAATTGGATTTGGCGTAGAGGACGATTCGTTCGAGTTTTTCTAATTCTGCCGTTCCTTTTTTGCCAGCGACGGCAGCTTCGTCTTCGCCGGTGGTGAGAAGAGCAGCCGCATCCAGTCCATCCATTCTCTGCTGCCCGCTGCCAGCCAGGTTATGCTCGATTTCATCCAATTGCGCCGGGGTCAATCCCGGCGACATGGCGACAACTTTTGCGCGAATCTCCGCACCCGTCGTTTTATTGGTGATGAAAAAAGCGGCGTGGGTTTTCGTCTCAATCGCCGATAAATAATAGACTTCCTTCAAGCCCGAAGACAGGCTGCCGGTCTGGTCTCTTAAATCGAAAAGCCTGCCCCTGTCGTACAGCAATCCGTCGTAGGGAGCGCGGTAGCGATACCAGGCAGAAGAGTTATTGCCGTGCGCTTGCCGGTAGGAAAATTTAGTCCAGCCGCCGAAATCCGCCTCGTCGGGACCGTCCTGGTTCACGTCCACGTAATCAAAAGTTTGGGTTTGCGTGAGCAGGTAAGTGGAGACGTAGGGCGTTTCGATGCGCCTTCCGAGTGCCGTCGTATTTTTTAGTGGGTCGGTAAAATGCAGGTCGTTTTTATAGGCTAAATAATCGCCGTCGTGAAACTCGCCTGCGCCCAATTCCACCGTCAATTCCGTCTGGTCTTTGGTGAAAACCGGCAAGCCGTAGATGCTCTTGCCGCCGTCCTGGTTGGTGACGGCGATTTGCGCCACCTGTTGAGAAATATCGTGGTCGGTGCCGAGTGGGTCGGAGCTGCCAAACTTCACGTATTCGAGGTAGGAGGTTGTTCCAAATTTGTCAGCAATCAGCTCAGAGGGAGCGTCAAATGCAGAAAAATCAGGCGCTCTTTTGTCAATTTTGGCAAACTGCAAATCGTCGAGGGAGGAATACCTCAGTTCGCCGCCCTTGTCGTTGGTGAAGCGGAGAAAAGCAGCAGAGGGGCCGGGCGATTCAAACTCCAATTCGTCCTTTTTTTGCCACTCGGACACCTGCGTTTTTTGGAAACCGAGACCCACGTCAAAGCCAATCTGAATGGTCTGACCAATGCCGAACTCCACGCCAAGCTGCCGTATGTCTTGCTTGTTTGTTACAAACGGCGGATAATAATGCCCAACTTTTGGATGATGAAAACGGAAACCGCCAATGACGCCGTTTCCGGTTGCCGAATAAATGTCTGCATTGTTAAAAGGAATTCCCAAGTATTTGTCGTGTTTGTCGAAGGTGGTGGCTTTTTCCAATTGAAAGTCCCCTTCGGGGAAATGCCCATTTGCATCTTTTATTTCCTTGCGGGTTTTTCCCGCATTGTCCTTGAAATTGTCATAGTTGGGGTTGTATAAAAAACCATAAGCCTGGATGGTGTCATCGGCTACGTTTATTTGGGCGTTCAAATTTCCTGCAAGCCCTACTTGAAGACCTATCGGACCTGCCGGGTTTAATTGAATGGAACCTGAGAAATTGAAGGAACGACCTGCATTGTAGGCGATGGAATAATTTAATGGGGGGGCATTGTAGCTTTTTATACTGTAGTTTGAAGAAAATAATCCCAATCCGGCGCCAACCAAATTCCTCTTTGAAACTTGCTTCATTTGATCGGTACCCATCGCGTCCATAATCGCATCTTTCATCTTAAATTTATCTTCAGCTTCATATCTCAGATGCCTGGTTTTTCTGTTGTAGTAGTATAAAAATGCCGCCATGGGATTAATTGAAAAACCGAGTGTTGTCTGTCCTCCCGCCCGGTTTACATTCAAACTTGCCATCCCCTTGTAACCTGCGCCAAAACTCTTGGCAATTGAAAATCCCGAATAATTATTGTACCTGATGGAATTGGAGAAGGAAACAGAAAACAAGTTTTCCCTGTCTTCGTCATCATCCTGAGAAGGACCGAACGGTGGACTTAATTTAAAATCAGGGTCTTGTTTGGTAAACTTGTTGAGAAACATTTTGGCAGGTTTGCCACCGTCATCTGACTTTCCCTTCTTTTCCTTATCCAAGCTATTGTACTCCATGTTGAAATCGAAAGTGGAGCTCTGCGTCCAGTTCGGTCTTATCTTGTTGTATTTAATAACCGGCGTCCCGTTAAAATCATCCGGGAACCCCTGCACCTGCCGGTTGATAGCGCCCGGATTCAGCGTCCAGCCAAACCCCACCCACGAAGCTTCTTCTTCGGAAGACACGCCCGAATGATAGGACAACGACATCGAGTAGCCGCCGCCATCGGGACCCGGGATGCTCAAAACCGGGCGGTTGTAGGCAAAATCACCGGTGAAACCATTCACCAGGTCGGTGGTCGCCACCGGCTCGAAACTGGCGAATTCGGGAGAATTTTCCCCCGCCGTCAAAGCATAAGACGCAACGGGAAAAGCAACCTGGAAGAGGAAGCAAAAAACGAGGCAAAGGCAAAGGGATTTCACCGGTGTGCTTTTGCGCAACCTACTTAAATTTTGTTTCGAAAGTCGGAGGCTCATAGGTCTATTTTTAAAGGTGGAACATGCTGAATATCACTCAACCTGAACCGGAATTTGTGAATGCCGGTGAGGAATATGTCGTCTGAAAAAACGAAGTGAAAATCACCTGTCAGGACTGGCTTTCCCGATTCGTCCAGCGCAGGAAAAACAACCATGAAATCCCTGCTCTGCCGCAGCCCGTACAGGCTTTCCATTTCTGTCAATTGCGGTTTGAATTGCTTGCCGCCCACTTCGAGCGACAGGTGCACTGCCATGCCAAAACTCAGTTCTTCTATCCTTCGGGCAAATTACTGGTAATCGGAAACCCCCAACGTCGTTACTTCGAAAGCCGTTCCCTGCTCAGGTCCGAGGGTAATCAGAAAGGTCAGTTGGATTTGGTAAAGTTGGGTTATGCTATCC
>CAZHLB010000001.1:0-35388 GCA_964533005.1 uncultured Saprospiraceae bacterium | reverse complement strand
CAGCCGGTGATTGGTCAAATCCGCACCCGTGACTGGAAAATCGGCGACCTCGTTTCAGTGAACAACACCGAGTTTTTGCTGGTCGAGCACGCCGAACGCAACGGCTGGAACGTGAAGAATATCTACAAAATCAACATCGCCAACGCCACCCCGCTGACTACCGAAGACTACGGCGGCATGACGATGGAACAAGTCGGAACAGCGGCTGGCATCGCCGCTTTCGGCGTAAACGTGGTTGAAAAAACCTTCGTCCTCGACCTGCTCGAAGCCGGTTGGGACAGGTCGCACGACAAGCCGGAAGGCTTGACCATCATTGACGACCACACGATTGGCATCGTGAACGACAACGACTTCGGCATCAACAGCCCGGCGGCGGACGGCTCGATTGTTTTCACCGGAAAAACGACCCGGCTCTACATCTACGGTTTGCCGCAGCCGCTCGGCTACGTGTCGCCCTACTGCACGTATGATTTTCCGCAGGCTACGGTCAGCACGTGCGCAGGCTCGGCGGCGACGCTGGATGCAGGCGCTGGTTTCGCTGCCTACTCGTGGAGCGATGGCTCGACGACGCAGAGCATTTCCGCCGCCGACGCCGGAACGTATCAGGTGACGGTGACGAACGCAGTTGGTTGTAAATCAGCGGATAGCGTGGCGGTGGCGGTTAATTCGCTGCCGGTAATTGACCTCGTCAACCCGCAGTCCGTTTGCGCTGGCGAGACTTGGACTTTCGACGCAGGCGCAGGCTTCACGAGCTATTTGTGGAACGACGGCACGACCAGTCAAATACTGACGGCTTCGGCGTCGGGAGCAATTTCCGTCACCGTGACCGACACCAACGGCTGCATGAGTAGTGACGCTACGGGTTTGATTGTCAATCCGTTGCCGCAAACGGAGCTGGGCGACCCGTTCCCGGTCTGCCAAAATGAGTTCCCGGCGACGCTCACGGCTGGCGATTTCATCGGCGGCAGCACCTTCGTTTGGAGCAACGGCGAAACCACGCCGACCATCTCCGTCAACTCGGCAGGCAGCTACGCCGTGACCGTGACCAACGTCTTCGGCTGCACCCTTTCCGATGCCGTGCAAATCAGCAGCCTACCCGTCCCGGATGTCGAGCTTGGCGCTGACCAGGCTATCTGCGCAGGCGCATTTGCCACCCTCGACGCAGGCGCAGGTTTCACCGCCTACGCATGGAGCAACGGCGCAACCGCTCAAACCGTCCAGGCAACCACCGCTGGAAATTACACGGTAACTATCACTGCCTCAAACGGTTGCACGAACAGCGACGCCCTGGCGCTGACGGTGAATCCCACGCCAAACGTGGATTTGGGCGCCAACCAAACCATTTGCGAAGGCGAAACTGCCACGCTGAATGCAGGCGCAGGTTTCACGAGCTACACCTGGTCAACCGGCGCAACTTCGCCGACCATCAACGTGACGACCACCGGCACTTACTCGGTGATTGCGAGCAACAGCTTCGGCTGCACGGATTTGGATGCCGCCACCGTCTTCGTCAACCCTGCCCCGGAAATAAATCTGGGCAACGACACCACGATTTTCCTGCCCGTTAGCAGCTACGTTTTGGATGCAGGCGCAGGTTTCGGCTTGTTCTATTTGTGGAGCGACGGCTCGACAGGTCAAACTTTGACCGTGACCGAAACCGGCACGTTCAGCGTGACCGTGACCGACGGAAACGGCTGCGAAGGCTCGGACGAAATCACGGTGAACATTCTGCCGAATGCGACACACGAAGCGCAGCTCGCAGGCGAACTGAACTTGTTCCCGAACCCAACATCGGGCTGGGTCAATCTCGCATTCAGCAAGTTCGAGGCAGGGACGTACACCATCAGCGTCTCCGACGTGACCGGCAGGATGATTTTGACGGAAAAAATGGAGATGCAGGCTACCGCCCAGACTTCCAAACTCGACCTGTACAACGTGGCAAAAGGGACTTATCTGGTTCGGATTGCTTCGGAAAAGGGCGTGTTGACAGGGAGGGTGGCAGTGCAATAAACATCCACTGGTTTTGATGAAAAAAATCCCTGCCCCGGCTTCGGCTGAGGCGGGGATTTTTGTTTACAAGAAGACGGGCAAGGAATATAAAACCATGCTCCAGACCCTGCCAATGTTAAGTTTTTACCTCCCGGTAAAAACTTAACATTAAGTCCGTGTTAAGCCGCTTACTTTTGTCACCCCAAAATTCTTCGCACAACTAAAATTTCATTGAAATGAGTAAGCTACAAAAAGTTGACAAGCAGCTCTTTACAAACCATCCGACGTTGGTTACACTTTTTACTGACGTTCGATTGAAAGAGAAGGCGCTGGCAGATTTGAAAACCCGGCGCAAGGCGCTCAAGGATGACTTGAAAAGCGCCAAAAAAGCTTTCAAAAAAGAACTGAAAGCCGCCGAAAAAGCGCCGAAAGCCGCTCCCATGGCTGCCGCTAAAAAAACGGTGGAGAAAAAAGTGGAATTAAAAAAAGCACCCGCCAAAGCGGTAAGACCTGTCGCTGTAAAGGCAGCAAAAACTGCCGCTCCCAAAGCGGCAAAGACCATTGTCCGCAAAGCGGCAAAAAGAACTCCTGCGAAGCCAGTCACCGGTACGGGAGAGAAAAAGGCAGGTTAATAAAAGTGATGGCGCCATATTTTGGAGGATGGCTTTTACAGCTTAATAAATAAATGACCTTCAAGACTTGATTGGCGCTTGGCACGACCGGGTTATTTTTCGACTGCGATACCTGCCCCGGTGAGGGCGGCGGTGATTTTGTCGAGTTGGGTTTCTACTTTTTTCAGCCGCTCAATCTCTGCCGCTTGCGCCGCATTTTCCATTTTCAAATTTCCAATTTCCTCGTTCAGCGCCCGTATCGCCTCCACCGTCATCGCATCATACGTGCCGTAAGCCGTTTGCAGGTAGCCCAATTTATCCTTCTCCACCAGCGTCGGAAATACTGTTTGAATGTTCTGCGCCGTAAAGCCGTATTGAATGCCTTCCGGTCGCTTCGAGCCGGTCTGGTCGTCGTTCCATTCGTAGGTGATGCCTTGCAGCGAGAGTAGTTTTTGCAGCATTTCCTGGCTGTTCAAAGGCTGGATGTTCTTTTTCAGGCGGGCGTCGGAGTTGGCGAGCCAGTCGCCGGCGGAGGATTTGGAGGCGTCGCCTTCCACTTCGAGGTTATTGGTGAGCGGAAAGCGACCAACGCCTGCCCGTTGGTCTTTTGCCACAATGGTTTCCACGCCGTCGGAATAGATATACGTGGCGCTTCCAGAGGGGCTGCCGAAGCCGAGGTAGAGGTCTTTGTCACCGGCATTGAGCGTGTTGCGGATGACCCGCATTTCAGCGTAGGCGTCGGCAGTGGAGAGGTCAATGCCGTTGAATCCGGCGCTGGTGCTGATGACCAATTTGGCGCTGGTCGGGGTCGTTGTGCCGATGCCGACATTTACTGCATCAGCGCCCGTGCCTCCCAGCACGAGGCTGTTGCTGGCGCTCACTTTGGCATTGTAGCCGATGGCGGTGGCGTTGGTGAGGTTGTTGGCGGTCACGTCGGCATCGTAGCCGAGGGCGGTGTTGTTGCTGCCGGTGGTGTTGCTGACCAACGCATCCACCCCGGCGGCAGTGTTGTTGCTGCCGGTCGTGTTGAACTTCAAGGCTTCTATCCCGAAGCCGGAGTTGGCATTGCCGGTGGTGTTGGTAAACAGCGCCAGGTTGCCGGCGGCGGTGTTGCTGGAGCCGGTGGTGTTGACAGGGAGCGTATTCGTTCCCAGGGCAGTATTGGCATTGCCGGTGGTGTTGTTTTGCAGCGAAAACGTTCCGTGCGCAGTGTTCGCAAAGCCGGTGGTGTTGGAAAATAAAGCCCGGTAGCCGCTCGCCGTATTGTTGTTGCCAATCGTATTGGTAAAAAGCGACTTGCTCCCCAGTGCAGTATTGCCGGCGCCATGAAAGGCAAAAGTTGCCCCCACTCCGTTGTTGAACAGCGCCGAATCGCCCACCGCCACGAGGTTGGAGCGGGTGGAGTTCTGGTACAGGGCGTCTTTGCCAATGGCGACGTTAGAGTAGCCGGTGGTGTTGGAGCGCAGCGCCTGCACGCCATTGGCGGTGTTGTAGCTGCCGGTGGTGTTCAAAAAAAGCGCAGCCTGTCCATTGGCGGTGTTTAGGCTGCCGGTGGTGTTCAAAAAAAGCGCAGTCTGTCCATTGGCGGTGTTTAGGCTGCCGGTGGTGTTGGCGCGAAGTGCTGACTCTCCGGTAGCGCTGTTGTTGGTGCCAGAGGTGTTGGAAACCAGCGCCTTCCTTCCAACGGCGGTGTTGGCGTTGCCGGTGGTGTTGGCGAAAAGGGCTTTGCTGCCGAGCGCCGTGTTGAATTTCGCCTCAAAGCTACCGCTCGCCCCTACTCCATTGTTGTACAGCGCCGAGTCGCCCACCGCCACGAGGTTGGAGCGGTCGGTGTTGAAATAAAGCGCTTCGTCGCCGATGGCGACGTTGGAAAAGCCGGTGGTGTTGGCATAAAGTGCAAGTACGCCGACGGCGGTGTTGTTGTTGCCGCTGGTGGTGGAGCGCAGCGTCTGATACCCGAATGCGGTGTTGCCGACGCCGGTGTTGTTGGAAAAAAGAGCGGACGTCCCGACAGCCGTGTGGCTGAAACCGGCGGCGGTGTTGGAAAAGCCGGCGCCTTGACCAATGAAGATATTGTTCAGCGAATTGAGAAACTCCAACTGTGGGAAGCCCTCTGCGTTTCTGCGCAGCACCATGCGCTCCGCTCCGTCGAGGTCGAAGCGGATGATGTTTTCGTTCGGGTTTTTCTCCACCTGCACTTTGGTGTTGCCGTCGGCATCTGCGAGGGTGGCGATGTTGCCTGCCCTGATTTCCCGCCATGCAGCCGCTGCGCTGTCGAAAAACCAGAAGGATTTGGTGTCGGAGTCGAACACGAGCAGGGCGTTGGCGGCGGTGATGGCGGTTCGCTGCGCCGAGGTCATGCGGGGCACGAGCACGCCCTTGTCGGTGGCGCTCACGTCGAGCTGTGCGCTGGCATCGGCGGCTGCGCCGCTGCTGTTGACACTGAGGATTTGAGTGATGTTGGTCTGGGAGAAAAGGGAGGTTGCCAAAAGGCAAAAAAGAAGCGGAAAGAAGTTGGATTGTTTCATCATCATTTGAAATTTAGAGGTGAATGGAGGTCAAATCTAAATTTCAGTTTTCGGTTTGCAACTACTTGTTTCCGCTTCTTTCTGGAAGGCCATTTTGCAAAACGGCGATGGAAGAAATTTTTGGCAGTGGGTTAGAAGGGTTGGCGCAGGCGGATAACGCCGGCAGAGTTTTGAATCCTGCCGGCGTTGAATTCTTGATACTCGCTTTTGCCAACATTCCAGTACCAATGATTATCCCCTCACCACCAGCCCGCTCATCCGGTCGGGCAGGTTTTCGTCGTCCACGTCAATTTGAGTCAATTTCCCATTGCTGTCGAAAGTGTAGCTGATAATAGCGTTGTTGCCCGTCGCCAGCACGTACAGGTGGTCGGAATCCTTGTCCACCGCCGCATCGAGCGGCTGCGACATGGCGGTTGCCGTGCCGCCGCTGGCGGGTGCGCTCAAGACGCCGGAGAAGGAGACGTCGAGCGTCGAAATGGTATTCGAGCCGGTGTTGGTCGAGAACAACAACGAGTTGTTTTTGGCAAGGGCGACCCAGCAGGCGGCGGACTGGTTGAGCGCAAAAGGACCGTCCACCAGCGAAACCTGCCCGATGATGTTCACGTGGTAGGTTGAAATCGTGCTTGCCCCGGCAGCGCCGCCTGCGGCTTCGGAGACGTGGAAGTTGCCGTTTCTGCCAAAAGCGAAACCAAAAGGCGTGGCGTTTGCCGAGGGAAACGTGCGGATTGCGCCAGTGCGCCCGCTGGACAGCACGGGGTAGCTCGAAATCGTGTTCGTCGCTTTTTCGGTGACGACCAGCACCTTGCCGTCCGGGCTGAAGGCGATTTGCGCAGCGCCTGCGCTTGGGCTGCTCAAGGCGCGGGTGGAATTGGACAACTGGAAAATTTGCCCCTGCTGGTTGAAGGCGAACCCGGTGATGTTGCCCGTGCCGCCTGCGTTGAGCACGTAAACCAGCCCGTTGTGAACGGCGATGCTCACGGGCAGCACGCCACCCGATGCGATTCTGTTTTTCAATTCCAAGCTGCCGTCGTTCCGAATGAGAAAATGGCTGATTTCATTGCTGCCGGGATTGACGGCGTACAAAAATTTGCCGCCGCTGCTCATCGCCAGTGCAGCCTGGTTGCCAAGTCCGCCGCCCGAACCTGTGCCGCCCGTGCCGTATCTGCCCGCCTCGTAAAGCGAGCCGTCGTCGTTGCGATAAAAAGCGATGACCTCGTTGCCCGCCACCTCATTGCCGAGGGTGTAAACGGCGGATTGGGGGCTTGTCCTGGACGACAGTTCCTCCTCTCCGGCGAGGACTTTGTACAGCGCCTCCTCGTCGAGCAAGCCTTCGGCGGGGTCAATTTGCAGGTCGCCCGTTTCTGCGGCAAGCGCAGCTTCGGGGGTGCTGAGTTGTTCCTTGGCGCAGGAAGCGAGCAGGAAGGCAAGCGCCAGCGCGGGGAGTAAAACCTGGATGTTTTTCATGATAAAAAATGATTGCTCCGAACAGCGGCAGAGAATGGCGAAAGCTCGAAAGGGGTGCGCCTGTTCCCGCCGTCATTTGGTGATGGTTAAAAAAGAATGATGCTTTTGAATGGGTTTCGATGAGGTTCGAGAGGATTGCCAATCAAGAGATTGTTGATGTGAAGTTTTTGAAGTTTAAACGGTAGTGCGTCAGAAGGGTTGACGGGACTGAGGCGATTTCCGTTTACGAAACTTCAAAAGTTTCGTAAACGTGAGCCTAATCAAAAACCGCCGCCGGCTACCCGGCTACTTGTCCTTCCAATCGCTCCACCGGATTTTTTGGCAAAACGCCCACCTCCGGTTCCCGCCGCCGTTCAGCGGTTCGGCGTTGCCGTCCCGGACGGTGAAGCCGTCGAGCAGCATCGCCGCCGAGCGGTGGTCAAAGTACAGGACGTGGAAGGCGTTGTCCAAATCGCCCGGTGAGCCGAGGTCGCCGCTCAAAATGGTGACGTTGGTGATGAAATTTCGCTGGGAAAGCAGGGTCTCCGTGCCGTTGAAGCCGCCGTAGAACAGCAGGTCTTCGTCGAGGAAAAAGGTTTTGTCGCGAGGGTCGGCGGGAGCGGCATTGCCGATGATGTCTTTGGTGGGGAGATAGGTTCCGGCGGCGACCCAGATTTGCTCGTCGGTCGTCAGTGCGTAGGTTCCGCCGAACAGGCTTGGTTCCAGCACTTTAGCCGCCAGTTCGGGCTGGTCGGGCGGGGCTTTCCAGAGGGCTTGGTCACCGACTCGATGCGAGGTTATTTTTCTACCGCAATGCCTGCGCCTGTGAGGGCGGCGGTGATTTTGTCGAGTTGGGATTTTAAGGCTGCATTTTCTGATTCAAGTCTTTCCACTTTTTCAATCCTGACTTGCTGCGCCTCAATTTCCAATTTCAAATTTCCAATCTCCACTTGCTGCTCTTGCATCCCTTTCACCAACGGCACGACAAACTCGGAATAGCGAAGACCATACAAGCCGGTTTCATTTTGCGGCGCATCCACGCCGCTAAAGTCAAAACCCACCTGCTTCGCCGCCGCTTCCACTTCCTGGGCGATGAAGCCTGTGTAGCGGATTTGCGATTTTTCTTCCCGGCTGCGGCGAGTCGCCTCGTCCGGCGATTTTTGGACGATGTTGCCTTGTTCGTTCCTGCCCCAGTCTTCCTTGAGGGCTGCGGCGATGCCTTGAACGTCCATGTTGTAGGTGACGGGGCGCAGGCGCAGAATGAAGTCCAAGCCGCCTACTTTTTCGCTCACGTTCTTTTTGAAACGCCCATCGGAACAAGTGGTGAAGCCCACCTGCCCGCAAATGGCAGTAATGCTGGCGTTGCCGATATGCACCCGGTTGGAACCGGTGGGGCGTGCGCTCCTGCCCAAGCCCATGCAATTGGTAAAACCGGCGGCGGAAGGATATGCCTCGACGCCCAAGTAGGTCGAGTTGTCGGAGAGGTACTGGTCGCCTGCCGAGAAGCCAAAGGCGGCGTTGTTGGAGAGCGACGTGTTCGGGTACAGCGCCCACCTGCCGCTGTTCACCCAGCGCACCGAATCGCCTGCCTGGATGGTCAGGGTGCTGGGGCTAAAGGTGTTTCCAATCGTGATGATTTCATGCGTGGTTTGTCCGTGAAGGACGACAAGGCTGGTTGATGCGATGAACGCGAGGAACGGAAGTGTGCACTTTTTTTTCATATTGGCGTGATTTGATTAGGAGGAAGCGAAGGATGTCCTTCGACATTTTGATTGCTAAAATTATGGATAAAAAGCGATACGATGGCTTCGAGCCATCGTATCGCTTGGTACTTGTTGAATTACTTTTCGACGACAATCCCTGCGCCTTGTAAGGCAGCAGTGATTTTCTCGAGTTGAAATTTAAGGGCAATGTTTTCACTTCTCAAAGATTCAATCTCCACTTGTTGCTCCTGCACTGCCTTCACCAGCGGCATCACAAAGTCAGAGTAGCGAACGCTGTACATGCCCACCTCGTCGGCAGCCTTTTCCACGCCGCTGAAATCGTAGCCGACCGCCTTCGCTGCCTGCTCCACCTCCTGGGCGATGAAGCCGGTGAACTGCCTTTTCTCGATGTCGTACTTGCTCTCCCACTCGCCTATTTCCTTTTTGCCACGAAAACAAAGCTCGTTTTGCTTGTGAATGTCCAAATGATAGGTGACAGGGCGCAGGCGGGTGATGAAGTCCAAGCCGGGCACATTTTCCTGCACCTGCGTCTTGATGCGGGCATCGCTGTAAGTTAACCAGCCCACCTGACCGCCAATCCACGAGACACTGGTGTTGCCGATTTCGATGCGGTCGCTGACGTTGCTTTGTCCGCCGGAGTTGTAGCCGAGGCAGGCGGTGTTGTCCAAATTATTAGCAGAAAAGTAGGCGTTCTTGCCAAGCGCCAAGTTGTAAGAGCCGGTCGTGTTCACATTCAAAGCAGATTTGCCCAGGGCGGTGTTTTCGATGCCGGTCGTATTGTCCTCCAAAGCCAGGTAGCCGCAAGCCGTGTTTTCGCTGCCGGTGGTGTTGGCATATAAAGCGGCAGTGCCTTGAGCCGTGTTTTGTAAACCCGTCTGATTTAAATACAATGCTTCAGTGCCAATAGCCACATTGCTCCAGCCCGTCGAATTGGTGTAAAGTGCACTGGAGCCGAATGCCGTATTGTCCAAGCCCATCGTGTTGGAAT
The DNA here is from genome assembly GCA_964533005.1 of uncultured Saprospiraceae bacterium. GTDB lineage: Bacteria > Bacteroidota > Bacteroidia > Chitinophagales > Saprospiraceae > UBA6168. The sequence continues at coordinate 26,105 of CAZHLB010000001.1, read as the reverse complement.
ACAATGCGTTGAAGCCGCTCGCCGTGTTGGAGTTGCCGGTATCATTCGAATACAATGCCCCGTTGCCGCTTGCCGTGTTTTCGATGCCGGTAGTGTTGGAAAGCAAAGCCCAGTTGCCGGTTGCCGTGTTGGAATAGCCGGTGGTGTTGGAAAGCAAAGCAGCGTTGCCGCTTGCCGTGTTGTAACTCCCGGTCGAATTGTTGCGCAGAGCTTCGCTGCCGAGGGCAGTGTTTGCGTACCCGGTCGTGTTGCCGAACAGCGACTTGCTGCCTACCGCCACGTTAGCCAGGCTGTGAAAAGATGCCGATGCGCCTGTCCCGTTGTTGTACAGCGCCGAATCGCCGACGGCGACGAGGTTGGAGCGGTCGGTATTCAGGTACAAGGCATCCTTGCCTATGGCGACGTTTGAACTACCTGTGGTGTTGGAAAACAGCGCATATAACCCATCGGCAGTATTGTAATTGCCGGTCGTATTGAAAAAAAGCGACGCAGCGCCCGTTGCCGAATTACCAACGCCGGTGGTGTTCCAATGAAGCGCCCTCCTTCCATTGGCGGTATTATAATAGCCGGTGGTGTTGGATTTAAGCGCCTCGTTTCCATCGGCAGTATTTTCATAGCCGGTGGTATTGGCATTAAGGGCATAAAATCCATTAGCCGTATTATCAGCGCCGGTGGTGTTAGTATTAAGGGCATATGCTCCATTGGCAGTATTGCCGGAGCCGCTGGTGTTGTAAGTAAGCGCAGCGTATCCATTGGCAGTATTGCTGGCGCCGCTGGTGTTGGCATAAAGTGAAAATGTGCCTGTGGCAGTATTGAAAGAGCCAGTGGTGTTGAAATTTAGCGCCTGTAATCCATTTGCCGTATTGCTATTGCCAGTAGTATTGGAATAAAGCGCAGAAAGCCCAGTTGCCGTATTGTAAAAGCCGGTGGTGTTAGAATAAAGCGCATTTAATCCAATGGCAGTATTGCTGGAGCCGGTGGTGTTGGAATAAAGGGCATATAATCCATTGGCAGTATTATTAAAGCCGGTGGTGTTGAAAAAAAGCGAAGCGGCGCCCGTTGCCGTATTACCAACACCGGTCGTGTTCCAATAAAGCGCCCGCCTTCCGTTGGCAGTATTGTAATAGCCGGTGGAGTTGGAATATAGCGCCTCGTTTCCGTCGGCAGTATTTTCATAGCCGGTGGTGTTGCTAAAAAGGGCATATACTCCATTGGCAGAATTGTAATTGCCAGTGGTGTTGTTAAAAAGCGAAGCTGCGCCGGTTGCCGTATTGGCAATGCCGGTGGTGTTCCAATAAAGCGCCCCCCATCCATTGGCAGTATTGTAAATGCCGGTGGTGTTGGAATATAGCGCACCTGTTCCTGTGGCAATATTCCCGAGACCGTAGGTGTTGGAATACAAAGCCCGGTAGCCGCTTGCCGTATTTTCGCTGCCGCTCGTATTGGAATACAAAGTCTGGAAGCCATTCGCCGTGTTCCAGTACCCGGTCGTGGTGGAAAAAAGCGCCTTGCTACCGAGCGCAGTATTACCGGTGGCGTGAAAAGAAAGGGTCGCCCCTGTCCCGTTGTTGTACAGCGCCGAGTCGCCCACTGCCACGAGGTTGGGGCGGTCGGTATTTGCAAAAAGGGCAGCCTTGCCGATGGCAATGTTCAAAGACCCGGTCGTGTTGCCGTCGCCTGCATTTTCCCCGGCAAAAAAATTGTCGCTGTTGTTGGGTAGGGAAAGCTGCGTGTTCCCGGCGGCATTTCGCTTGAGTACGAGCCGCTCCGAGCCTGCCAAATCCATTCGGATGATGTCCTCATTCGGGCTTTCTTCCACCTGAATTTTAGTGTCGTTGTCGGCATCGGCAATGAAAGAACCGCCGCCGCCGCCTGTGGCGATGGCTGTCCACGTCGCACCGTTGTAAAACCAAAACCCGCCCGTGTCCGTGTCGAAAACGAGCAAGCCCGTCGCTGGCGAAGCAATGGCAGTTCGCTGGGCGGTGGTCATGCGAGGCACGAGGACGCCTTTGTTCGTGGCGCTCACGTCGAGTTGGGCGCTGGCGTGGGCAGCCGAGCCGTCGGCGTTGACGCTGACGGATTGCTGGATGTTGGATTGGGAGAAAAGGAAGGTTGCGAGGAAGCAACAAACGGAGGTAAGGAATGCTTTCATTCGGCTACGATTTAATTGAAAGGAGTGCCTAAAAGCGGCTTCGAATGGGAACGATTGAAGGTCGGCGGCGTTCGCAACGCCGCCGACCTTCATGCCTATTTTTCAACGGTAATGCCAACGCCTTGCAGGGCGGCGGCGATTTTTTCAAGCTGCGCTTTCAGGGCTGCGTTCTCGGCTTGCAAAGCCGCTATCTTCTCGTTTTGGTTTTGCTCGTTCGCATCCATTTCCTGCACCGCCTTCACCAACGGCACAACGAACTCGGCGTAGCGCAAGCCGTACAAGTCGTTCTCATTTTTGGGCGCATCCACCCCGCTGAAATCAAACCCGGCTTGCTTCGCTGCCGCCTCCACTTCCTGGGCGATGAAACCCGTGCGACGGATTTGGTCTCCCCGGGGCAAGCGGGAAATGTTGCCCTCCGGCTTGCTTTCTTTCAAATGGGCGCTCAATCCTTCCACATCCAATTGGTAAGTCACCGGGCGCAGCCGGAGCAAAAAATCCAAGCCAGGCACATCTTCCCGAACCTGGTTTTTGAAGCGCCCATCGGAGTAGTTTGTCCAATTTTGATAACCGCCGATGGATAGTGTGCCGGAGTATCCTATGCGCACTTCGAAATCTCCACTTACGCGGGAATTGTATCCGAGAGCAGTGCTAAAAAAAACATTGGGAGAACCTGCCGGCACGTCCGCATCATATCCTATGAAGGTAGAATACACGTTGCCTGCGGAGATGGAACCTGTGCTATAACCAACGCCTGTATTACCAAATCCGGCAACATTACTATTCAGTGCGTTAAAACCAGTGGCAGTATTTTCAAAGCCAACGGTGTTGGAAAAAAGCGCTTTGCTGCCGAGCGCCGTGTTGCGCACGGCTTCATAATAAATCGTCGCCCCCGTCCCATTGTTGTACAAAGCCGAGTCGCCCACTGCCACGAGGTTGGAGCGGTTGGTATTGAGATACAGTGCATTATTGCCGACGGCAGTGTTGGAGAAGCCAGTGGTGTTAGAATACAAAGCAAAAAAGCCGCTCGCCGTGTTGTTGGAGCCGGTCGTGTTGTTGCGCAAGGCACGGCTGCCAAGGGCAGTGTTGTAGATGCCGGTGGTGTTCCCCGCCAGCGAAAAATGCCCGCAAGTTGTGTTGTTGTTGCCGTCTGTGTTGGCAGACAGCGCATTGTCGCCGACGCCGGTGTTGGCGTAGCCAATGGTGTTGCCAAAAAGCGCCTTGCTGCCCACCGCCACGTTTCCGGCGGCATGATAAGTTTCCACGACGCCCGTCCCATTGTTGTACATAGCCGAGTCGCCGACGGCGACCAGGAAGGAGCGGTCGGTATTCTCGTGCAAAGCGGATGCGCCGATTGCCACGTTGGAACTGCCGTCGGTGTTGGAAAACAGCGCTTCTTGCCCATGTGCCGAATTGTTCGAGCCGTTGGAATTGGCATTCAAGGCATTCACGCCGCTCGCCGTGTTCGAGATGCCGGAGACGTTGTTTTCCAGTGCATTCACGCCGATGGCGGTGTTGGAAAGCCCATCGGTGTTGGCAATCAAAGCATTGTCGCCAACGGCGGTGTTCGTCGAGCCGGTCGTGTTGGCGTTGCCTGCGGCGTTGCCGATGAAGGTATTCTGGCTGTTGTTGGGCAGCAAAATTTGGGTGTTGCCTGCGGCATTTCGTTGCAAAACGAGCCGCTCCGAACCTGCCAAATCCACCCTGACTTTATCCTCATCAGGATTTTTTTCCACTTGAATTTTGGTGTCGTTGTCGGTGTCGGCAAGCAATTTTGGCGAAGCCAAATCCACCCACACCGTGCCATTGTAAAACCAAAAACTGCCTGTCGTGGTGTCGAAAACGAGCAAGCCGGTGGCGGGCGAGGCAATGCCTATTCGCTGCGCTGAAGTCATGCGAGGCACGAGCATTCCCTTGTCGTTAGCTGTCAGTTCAAAAATAGCGGAAGCGTTGGTGGAAGTGCCCGCCGGGTTGAACTCGACCTGTGCGGCGAGTTGAAATGCGGCGAGAAAACACAAGGCGTAGCAAGTGACTGTTTTCATCTTGGTTCAAGATTTAATTGGAAAAGGAAAAAAGCCAAATGCTCGGAAAGCCAGGATTCGAGTAGCCAAAGTTAGGGTTTGGCTCGGCAAATTGAAACTGGCTCGATGCCTCTAATTTCCGCTCCGAGGTCTCGGGAAGGAGCGATACGATTGCTTGAAGCAATCGTATCGCTGTTCAGTCTATTACTTTTCGACAGCAATGCCTGCGCCTTGCAGGGCGGCGGTGATTTTTTCGAGGTGGGATTTCAATGCCGCATTTTCAGATTCAAGTCTTTCTACCTTTTCAATCCTGGCTTGCTGCTCCTGAATTTCCAATTTCCAATTTCCAATTTCCGCTTGCTGCTCCTGCACCGCCTTCACCAGTGGCACGACGAACTCGGCGTAGCGCAAAGCATACGGCGTGTGCTCATTTTTCGGCTTGTCCACCCCGCTAAAATCAAAGCCCGCCTCCGTCGCCGCCTGTTCCACTTCTTGCGCAACGAAGCCAGTGAAGCGCATTGTTTCAATGTCATACTTGCCTCGCCACTCCGTCGAGTCGTCGTTGGCGGTTGGGATGAAATCGTTCAGCGCATGAATGTCCCACTGATAAGTCACCGGACGCAGGCGGATGATGAAATCCAAACCCGCCACGTTTTCCTGCACATTTCGCTTGAACCGCCCGTCGGAATAAGTGCTCCACCCGACCTGCCCGCCGATGCTGGAAACGCTGGTGTTTCCGATGCGGACGTAATTGTCGGCGGCGGTGTTGGCATTGTAGCCGAGGGCGGTGGCATTGGTGTAGCTCGTGCCCGCAGTGCCCACGTCCGAATCAGCGCCAATGGACGTGCAATTGGTATTGTCGCTTCCCTCGTCGCCAGCTCTGTAACCCATTGTCGTGCTATTGTTGCCGGTCAGGTTCAGGTCAAAAGCTTCAAAGCCGACTGCCGTGTTGTTTCCGCCGGTCGTGTTGGCAAACATGGCTTGAAAACCTGCTCCGGTGTTGGAGTCGCCAGTGGTGTTGGCAAACAAAGCCTTGGAGCCAAGCGCCGTATTTTCGGTCGAATGAGTGCTCAGGGAAGCGCCCACGCCATTATTGTAAAGCGCCGAATCGCCCACCGCTACCAGGAAAGAGCGGTCGGTATTCAGGTACAAAGCCCGAATCCCAATTGCCACGTTGGCAGAGCCGGTGGTGTTGACGTAGGCAGCCCGGTAGCCTGCCGCCATGTTAAAAGCGCCGGTGGTATTGCCATGCAAAGCCTGGTGCCCGTCCGCCGTGTTTTGAAAGCCGGTGGTGTTGGAATAGAGCGAAGTGTAGCCGCTCGCCGTGTTGGAAAAGCCGGTAGTGTTTTCGTACATGGCTTGATAGCCGCTCGCCAAATTGAAAGAGCCGGTGCTGAAAGCGAGCGATTCATACCCGGTTGAGGTGTTGTAATTGCCTGTGGTGTTGGAAAAAAGCGCATTTGTGCCATTGGCAGTGTTGTAGTTGCCGCTGGTGTTGGAATAAAGCGCACTCTTTCCGGTGGCGGTATTGTAGTCGCCGGTGGTATTGGAAAAAAGCGCCTGCGCTCCATGAGCCGTGTTTTGGGTGCCGTTGGTGTTGGAGGAAAGCGCAGCCACGCCAGTGGCAGTGTTGTCGCTGCCGGTGGTGTTGGAAAGCAGCGCATTCACGCCAGTGGCGGTGTTGCTGCCGCCGGTGGTGTTGTCCCGAAGCGCATTCACGCCATTGGCGTTGTTGCTGCCACCGGAGGTGTTCTCCTGAAGCGCCTGAAAACCGGTGGCGGTGTTGTTGCTGCCGCTGTTGTTGGATTGAAGCGCATGGAAGCCAGCGGCAGTGTTCTGGTCGCCGGTGTTGTTGGAAAAAAGTGCCTGCGTTCCAACGCCAACGTTGTTGTTGCCGAGGTTCGAATTCGCTTGCCCGGCGCCTTCCCCGACAAAGACATTCGTCCCCGGAAATTCCAGCCGGGATTCTCCGTTGCCATTTTTGCGAAGCACCATTTCCTCTGTTCCGCTGACGTCGAAGCGGATGATGTCTTCATTGGGATTTTCTTCCACTTGTATTTTGGTGTTGCCGTCGGCATCGGCGAGCACCTTCGGAACGGATAAATTAATCCAGGATGCCCCGTTGTAGAACCAAAAACTGCCTGTCGTGGTGTCGAAAACGAGCAAGCCGGTGGCAGGCGAGGCAATGGCGGTTCGTTGAGCAGTGGTCATGCGAGGCACGAGCATACCCTTGTCGGTGGCGGTCAGTTCAAAAATGGCGGAAGCGTTGGTGGAAGTGCCTGCCGGGTTGAACTCGACCTGGGCGGCGAGTTGAAATGCGGCGAGGAAACACAAGACATAGCAAGTGACTGTTTTCATCATGGTTGAAGATTTAATTGGAAAAGGAAAAAAGCCAAATAGCCGGAAAGCCAGGAATCGAGTAGCCAAAGGTAGGGTTTGGTGCGAAGTAGTCCCACTCGTGAAATCAAGATATTCTTTTTAACCCCGCTTTTTACCTTGCAGCCCACGTTTGCTAAACTTTGAAAGTTTAGTAAACGTAAATCCAAACCTGCGTCCACCATTCAAACACAATCGCTCATGTCTAAACTCCTAATCCAGCAATATTACACGGCGCTCGACAAAACCATCCAATATGGCGGCAGCCGCAACGAGACCAGCATTCGCACCGCTTTTGTCAATCTTATCAATGAATATGCGCAGAAACGCAACCTCTATCTTATCACCGAATTAGCAGTGAAAGGCACGCTCGGCAAAGCCGTTTATCCCGACGGCATTCTTAAAAATGCACTGCGCCTCGACTTCGGCTATTGGGAAAGCAAGGATGAAAGCGACGACATCAACGAGGAGATTCAGAAGAAGATAAGGAAGGACTACCCGTTGAGAAGAGGAGCGGCAGAGAAAACACACAAAATGTTTTTATTCTCGAAACAAAGTCTATTTTTGCGCCTAAACCATTTTGTCATATGAGTAATAATGGCTTCCATTTTTTTCCAAAAACATTTGCCGAGTTTTTTTCCGGCATAGGGCTTATGAGAATGGGCTTGGAACAAGCAGGTTGGGAAATAAAGTTTGCCAATGATATTGACCCGCTAAAAGAAAAAATTTACAACAATCATTTCCAGGACACGCCAAATCATTTTTATTTTGGCGATATTCATAAACTTTCAAGCAATGATGTTCCTACCGTTACTTTAGCTACTGCTTCATTTCCATGTACTGATTTATCTCTTGCCGGTCGTAGAGTCGGTTTATCTGGCAGTCAATCTTCTGCTTTTTGGGGATTTATCAAGCTACTTCGAGATATGGAAAACCGCCGCCCGCCCTTGATTTTGCTGGAAAACGTGGAAGGTTTTCTGACTTCACACAATGGGAAGGATTTTCAAGAAGCATTATTAGCCTTGAATGAATTAGGCTATGAAGTTGATGCTTTTGTTATTGATGCCGCAAGATTTGTTCCTCAAAGCAGAGTTCGATTATTTATTATCGGAAGACAAGCAGTGAAGCAATTTTATGGCTGGAATGAAAAGACTTTACGCTTTTATCAGAGCGAAATTCGAACATCAAAACTTGCCGACTTTATTTTTGACCACCAAGAAATCAACTGGAACATTAGAAACTTGCCCAAGCTCCCAAAAAGGTCTAATTCGCTCGAAAATATAATTGAGCATATTGATGAAAAATCCAAAGACTGGTGGAGTGAAGAAAGGGTCGAATACTTGCTAAATCAGACTTTTGACCGGCATCGTGCCGTGATTGATATAGCAAAAGACCAACCGGAATACTCATATTTTACAGCATTTAGAAGGATACGCAACGGGCGTTCAATGGCAGAAATTCGTTCGGATGGAATTGCAGGATGTTTGAGAACGCCAAAAGGTGGAAGCGCCCGCCAAATCTTGCTGCGTGTTGGCAAGGGTGAAATTAGAATCCGCTTTTTATCTCCACGGGAATGCGCTCGGCTAATGGGCGCAGACAATTTTATCATTTCAGGCAGTTTCAATGAATCGCTTTTTGGATTTGGCGATGCTGTTTGTGTGCCGGTCGTGAAATGGATTGCAGAGAATTACCTGAATCCAGTTTTGGAAGAAATCAATCTACCTTTCATTGATGAAATAATTCAAAATGGACAAGAATCAACAAGCCCTTCTTTTGTTTGACTTATGGTTTAAGTCTTTAAAAGTTGTCAAATCTAACCAGGGCCCTGCAACTGGAACAATAGCAGCTACGCTTGTTTTGCTTGAGCGCCTAAAGACAAATTTCGACTTAAATTTTGATGCACATATTGCTGACGGAGGCGCACAAATCAAAGGAGCAAGTGGTGCCAAAGTCGCTGCAATTCTCAAATCCTTTGGAGAAACACGCCCCTTTGCCAAAGAAGGCGGACGCACAAACAGAGGCGGTCAAGGCGACATCAGACCATTATTCAAAGCCTTATCTGGCTTGGAATTGAATACTATTCCCGCAGAAGAAAGGAATTTGATTTTGACAAATCTTCAAAGTTATCTTGTTGACAAGGTTAGAGACTATCACAACAGGCAAAAAATCAAACTCATTTTCGACCCAAAACTTTCAACTTGGGTCACAATCAAGAACTTGCTAGAAGATGCAAAAAATGAAGGAAAAGCTGGCTTTGTTGCTCAACATTTAGTCGGCGCAAAACTCCAGATAAGATTTCCTGAAATCCCCGTTTCCAATAATCAGCAAGCACTGCCGACAGACCCACCAATCGTCAAGGCGATTTTATCATCGGGGATACTGTTTTTCATGTTACCGTAGCGCCAATGCAAGCTGTTTTCGAGAAATGCCAACACAATCTTGCTGAAGGTTTGAAGGTCTATTTACTCGTGCCTGACTCGAAATTGGTAGGTTCTCGCCAAATGGCAGAAGAATTTTGCAATGGACATATTGCGGTGGAATCGCTCGAATCCTTTGTTTCTCAAAATATCGAAGAAATAAGCAACTTCAACAGCCGGGTTCTGAAAAACAGCATTGTGAGCCTCATCAAAACTTACAATCAGCGAGTTGATGCAGTTGAGATTGACAAATCATTGATGATTGAATTACCTTCCAATTTAGAATTCGAAAATGGCTGATGTTTTTTCCCCGGAACAACGCAGTCAAATCATGCGCCGGGTCAAATCGAACAAGAATAAATCTACTGAATTAAAACTCATCAAATTCTTTCGTTCGCATGGAATTAAAGGCTGGCGTAGAAATTACTCATTGCCCGGCAAGCCTGACTTCGTTTTTCCCAAGCTTAAAATTGCAATTTTTGCTGACGGTTGTTTTTGGCATGGACATGATTGTCGCAATACTCGTCCCAAGCAAAATGAAGAATATTGGCTAAAAAAGCGGCTAAGAAATATGAAACGAGATGAAGAAATTAATGCCCTTTTGTTGAGCAAAGGCTGGAAGGTTGTTCGACTATGGGAATGTGAAATCCAGAAAGGATTTATGTGGATAAGCTGGAACAATTACTGAAATAAATCAACTTTCAGCTCTGCTACGCCGAAAACCCGAACTGCGACCCGATTATCGCCCCCGCCCAATCGAAAAGGAAGACATTTTCAACTACACCTACGCCGTGCTGCACGACCCCGCCTATCGCAGCAAATACGAACTGAACCTGAAGCGGGAGTTTCCGAGGCTGCCATTTTACAAGGACTTCTGGCAATGGGCAGCCTGGGGCAAGCAGCTCATGGATTTGCACATCGGCTACGAAAGCGCCGAGCCGTTTCCGCTCAAAAGAACCGACCTCAAAATCCCTGCGCCGGAAATAAAAGAGACGGACTTGTTCGGCGCTTCCGAGGTCAAAGCCAAAGCCGCCCGTCTCAAAGTCAAGCTCAAAGCCAACAAGGAAGAAGGCAAAATAGAAATAGACGAAGCGACCACCCTGAGCGGCATCCCGCCCGAAGCCTGGGAATACAAGCTCGGCAACCGCTCCGCCCTGGAATGGGTGCTCGACCAATACAAAGAGAAAAAGCCGGGCGACCCGACCATTGCGGAGAAATTCAACACGTACCGTTTTGCGGATTACAAGGAGGAGGTGATAAAATTGCTGGGGCGGGTTTGTGCGGTGAGCTTGGGGACGGTGGAGGGGGAGGATCGGATGAAGAGGAAGGCAGGCTAATAGACTTTCCAGGTTTTGAAAACCTGGAAAGTCTGAACCGCTGCTTATTTCTCCACCACGATGCCTGCGCCTTGCAAGGCAGCGGTGATTTTGTCCAGTCGGATTGCCTGATTTTCGAGTTGGGTTTTAAGCGTAGCATTCTCTGCCCGAAGCATTTGCTTGCAATTCTTAATTCAAAAGTGAGCGAATGGTATTTTAAACAGATTGCAACAAGCACTGGAATGGGCACAAATGAATGGATAAATAGTAAGGTTGAAAAGCTCCCAATAAAACAGCTCAACGAAGAACAACATATACCATTCACCTCCCTCGTCACCCAAATCCTCGCCCAAAAACAATCCACCCCGCAAGCCGACACGAGCGCCCAGGAGCGGGAGATAGATGCGCTGGTGTATGAATTATATGGCTTGACGGAAGAAGAAGTGCGGATAGTGGAAGGCGGGTGAGAGGTTCGGCTCCGAAACAGGCGATATGCTGCGCCCTTTGTGAAAAACCATAGCTTTGACGTCATTTAAACCTTTGAAAAAGAATTCGATACGATGAGATATTTCAATTCTTCCGGACCGAACATACCCGCCGAGCATTACACGCTGATGCGCCCCGCCCTCGTGGCGACGGGCATGGATTTGGTGAGGCGAAGCCGCTACTTCACCATTTGGGCGCCCCGGCAGACGGGGAAAAGCACGTATTTCCGCTTGCTGAAAGATGAGTTGGAAAAAATAGAATACAAGGTGATGCACATCAACCTCGAAAATTTCAAGGAAGCAAGTCTTGCCTCTTTGATGACTTATATTCGGGATGGTGCCCAAAAACAATGGGGCTTGACTTTGGCGGGTACCAACTTTGCCGACTTTTTCAACGAAATGAAAAATTGTTCGGGGAAAAATTTGGTGCTGATAGTTGACGAAATAGCAGGACTCAATCCTGATCTGTTCGGTCAATTCCTCCACACCATTCGCAATCTCTACCATAACCGGGAAGAACATTGCCTGAAAAGCGTCATCCTCGTCGGCGTGACCAACATCGTGGGAGTTGTGCAGGACAACGCCAGCCCTTTCAATATCGCCGACAACCTGCACGTGCCTTATTTTACGGAGGAAGAAACCACCGAGCTCCTGCACCAGCACGAGACGGAAACAGGGCAGCTTTTCGAGCGGAAAGTGGTCAAAAAACTCTACGAAATCACCGCCGGGCAGCCCGGCTTGGTCAACGGTTTCGCCTGGCAATTGACGAACAGACACCCCGGCAAGCCTAAAATTACTTACAAAAACTACCTGAAGGTCGAGCACTGGTACTTGTACGAGGCAATTGATAAAAACTTCGCCAACATCCTCAACAAAGCACGGGAGCACCGGGCGTTTTTGGAAACCCTGCTGTTCACCGAAACCTCCATTCCTTTCGACATTGACCGGGAGGCAATCAAGGCGCTGCACACCAACGGCATCATCCGCCCGGATGAAAAGAACATGGTCGAGTTTTGGGTGCCTTTTTACAAAAAACGCTTGCTCAAAGCCTTTTACCCCTACACCAATGGCGAACAGGCGGAAATCAGCGCCGGGATACATGCCGCTCTTTTTTTCGACGCAAAAGGAGAACTGAACTTAGACAAGCTCATCGGCGAGTACAAAGCCTACGCCGCCCGCCGGGGCTTCGGCGTGTTCCGGGAAAAAGACAAAGACGGCAAATTCACCACGATAAAAGAGGCGGGTTTGATTTACAGCTTCGAGACCTTCCTGGCGGCGTTTCTGCAACAAGCCGGGGGTCTTACCTACCGGGAAGCCAATTCTGCCTTGGGCAAAAGCGACCTGGTCGTGAATACCCGTGGAAAAGAATTGCTCTTCGAAACCAAAAAATACTCCGGGCTGACGGAATTCACCCGGGGTAAAAGCCAAATCGCCTATTACGCCCGCAGCCTGGGTTTGAAGAAAGCCGTCTATCTCGTCTTCACGCCCAATCACCTCAAATATCCGGAAGAAGTGAAGGAAGACCGTCTCACCGTGAAGGGCGTGGAGGTCAGCGTTTACCTGGTTACTTACGACGAGAAGAAGGATTTTTGAAGGCGGCAAAATCGGTATGCCGGCGAGGTAGCGAACTTCGCCGACCTTGTGTTCTTGCCTATTTTTCGACGGCTATGCCTGCCCCTTGCAGGGCGGCGGTGATTTTTTCCAATTGCGCTTCCACCTTTTTCAGCCGTTCATTCTCCATTTTCAATTGCTCAATTTCCGCCTGCTGCTCCTGCATCCCCTTCACTAGCAGCGGCACAAAACTTCCATACGCCAAACCATAATTATCCACCTCGCTCGCCGGCACGTGCAGCCCGCCGAACTCAAAGCCCAGGTCTTTGCACACCTGCTCCACCTCCTGCGCCAAAAAACCAGTTTGCGCCCGTGCGCTGCTTTCGGAATAATCCTGCCCCGCCATGCGGCGCTGTTGAACGCTGTCAGGCATATTTTGCATCAGGTGCTCCTCGAACTTGCGAGTATCAAATTGGTAGGTGACGGGCTTGAGTTTGTTGATAAAAGCAAGCCCCGGCACGTCGTTCCGGATGTTGAACTTAAAGCGGGCGTCGGAGGGAAAAGTCCAGTCCACCTGTCCTTCGATGACCGTGACCGAAGCGTTGCCGACCCGGATTTTGTTGCTGGCGTTGACGGGAGCGCCATTGCCGATGGCAGTGGCGTTGGTCAATGCGCCGGAAGAAACATCCGCGCTAACACCCAGGATGGTGTTGTTCGAGCCGGTGGTGTTTGCATTGCCTGCGTAATTGCCGATGAAAGCGTTGTTGTCGCCGGTGGAATTGGCGCCGCCGCTGTCGTAGCCAAAAAAGGCGTTGTTGTTGCCGTCGGTGTTGCTGTCCCCGGCGTTGGCGCCGACGAAAGTATTTCGGATGCCGGTCGTGTTTGAGCCGCCGCTGTCGTAGCCGAAGAAGGAGTTGTCGTCGGCATCGGAGTTGACGTCGCCCGACGTGCTGCCAACGAAAGTGTTTCGGGCGCCGGTCGTGTTTGCGCCGCCGCAGTCGTAGCCCAAAAAGGAGTTGTCGTTGGCAGTGGTATTGGCGTCGCCCGACAGGCTGCCGACGAAAGTGTTTCGAGAGCCTGTCGAGTTTACGAGACCGGTGCCGTAGCCAAAAAAAGCGTTGTTGCTGACGGTGTTGGTAACGCCGGAGAAACTGCCGAAGAAGGCGTTTTGAGTGCCCATGATGTTTGAGGTTCCGCTACTGAAGCCAAAAAAAGTGTTGTTGTGGGCGACGGTGTTGGCTGCGCCGGAGAGACTGCCGAAGAAGGTGTTGTTGGCGCCGGTCGAGTTTGCGCCGCCGCTGTCGTAGCCAAAAAAAGAGTTGTTCTGGGCGCTGGTGTTCGCGTCTCCTGCCTGGCTGCCGAAGAAGGAATTTTGCACGCCGGTCGTGTTGGCGAGTCCGCAATTGAAACCAAAAAAGGAGTTGTTGTTGGCGGTGTTGGCGGTTCCGGCGAAAGCGCCGAAGAAGGAATTTTGGACGGAAACCGTGTTGCTTGCGCCGCTGCTGAAACCAAAAAAGGAGTTGTTGTTGGCGGTGTTGGCGCTGCCTGCGTTTGCACCGAAGAAGGCGTTTTGGTCGCCGGAGATGTTGGCGCTACCGCTGTTTTCGCCAAAAAAAGCATTGTCGTTGCCATCAACGTTGATGTCGCCTGCGAATGCGCCAAAAAAGGAATTGTCGTTGCCGGTCGTGGTCGCTCCGCCACTGTTGAAGCCAAAAAAAGAGTTGTCGTCACCATCGGAATTGGCGTCGCCCGCCTGGCTGCCGAAGAAGGAATTTCTTAGCCCAATCGTGTTTTCCGTGCCGCTGTTGTAGCCAAAAAATGAGTTGCCGTCGCCGTCCGTGTTGGCGTCTCCTGAAAAGCTGCCGAAGAAGGAGTTTTGATTGCCGGTCGTGGTGGCGGCGCCGCTGTTGTGACCAAAAAAAGAATTGTCGCTGGCGGTGTTGACACTGCCTGCAAAACTTCCGAAGAAAGCGTTTCGGGCGCCAATCGTGTTGGCGCCGCCGGTGCTGTGACCAAAAAAGCAGTTGTCGTTGCCGGTGGTGTTGGAGTCGCCGCTGCCTTGCCCCACGAAGGTATTCCTCAAACCGGATGAGTTGACAATGCCAGCCCGCTCCCCGACGAAGGTATTAAAGTCGCCGGTGGTGTTGCCGCCGCCTGCCGATGCGCCCACGAACACATTCTGGCTGCCGGTGGTGTTGTTCGTCCCAGCTTGATAGCCGACAAAGGTGTTCGCACTTTCCGTGTTGCTCGAACCGCCTGCGCCAGCTCCGAGGAAGGTGTTTTGCGTACCGGAGGTGTTGGCTTCGCCTGCCCTTGCGCCGAAGAAGGCATTTTGATTGCCACTGCTGTTCAACCAGCCGCTGTTGAAGCCAAAAAATGAGTTATTGGCGCCGGTGGTGTTGGAGAAACCAGCGCCGGAGCCGAAAAAGGCATTTTGAATCCCGGTTGTATTTGCAGCCCCTGCCGCCAGTCCGATGAAAACGTTGTCGCTGTTGTTCGGCAATTCCACCTGTGTTTCGCCGCCTGCGTTTTGCTTCAAAACCAGCCGCTCCGAACCTGCCAAATCCATGCGGATGATGTCTTCGTCTGCGCTTTCTTCCACCTGAATTTTTGTGTCGCCGTCAGCGTCTGCAAGCATTTTGGACGTGGACATGTCCACCCATGCTTCCCCGTTGAAAAAGAAAAAGCTTTCGGTGTCCGTATCGAACACGAGCAAGCCGGTAGCGGGCGAGGCGATTGCGGTTCGCTGAGCCGAAGTCATGCGGGGCACGAGTATGCCCTTGTCGGTGGCGCTCACATCGAGCTGGGCGCTGGCGTCGGCGGCTGCGCCGGTGCTGTTGACGCTGAGGCTTTGATTGATGTTGGATTGGGAGAAAAGGGAGGTTGCGAGGACGCAACAAACGGAGGTAAGGATTGCTTTCATCAGGTTGCGATTTATGTGAAAGGGTTTCTCAAAAGCGGCTACGAATGAGAACGTTTGAAGGTCGCCGGCGTTCGCAACGTCGCCGACCTGTTGCCGGTCTATTTTTCCACCGCAATGCCAGCCCCGGCGAGGGCGGCGGTGATTTTGTCGAGTTGAGAAGTCAAGGTTTCCACCTGCGCTTTCAACGCCTGATTTTCCTCATTCAGCGCCCGTATCGCCTCCACCGTCATCGCATCATACGTCCCATAAGCCGTTTGCAAATAGCCCAATTTATCCTCCTCCACCAGGGTGGGGAACACCTCCCGGATATTCTGCGCCGTAAAACCGTACTGGATGCCTTCGGGACGTTTTGAGCCGGTCTTGTCGTCGTTCCACTCGTAAGTGACGCCACGCAGGGCGAGCAGGCTTTGCAGCATCAGTTGCGAGTTGAGGGGTTGGATGTTCTTTTTCAGGCGGGCGTCGGAGTTGGCGAGCCAGTCGCCGGCGGAGGATTTGGAGGCGGCGCCTTCCACTTCCAGCTTGTTGGTGGCAGAGAAGCGACCGATGCCGACGTTGCCGTTGTTTCCCAAAACCATAAAAGCAATGCCGGTGCCTATTGACTCTAATATAATGTCCCCGGCTGTCGTAAACAATGCCACGTCATTGCCATTGATATAGTTTCTTTTTACGCCATGGGCGGTGTTCCCAAAATAAAGGGCGCCGTCACCTCCACCGGCAGTCCCCACTACAATGGAAGGTGTTGCCGACTTTACGTCGAGGGTCGCAGAAGGGGTGGGGGTGCCGATGCCGACATTGCCCTCGATGATGGCTCCATTGGTCGGTGCAGCTGACGTGCCGGAGTATGTTGCGCCGATGGACAGGCCACCTTCCACGTCCAATTTGCTGGTAGGGGTGGGAGTGCCGATGCCGACGTTGCCCGAATCTGCGATTTTCATTTGCAAGGTGCCTGCCCCGCCGGGCCACCTGTCCCTGTAAAATTCCAAGCCTCCGCCAACGGGGTGCATGATGCCGTAAGCTATCACGCCTTCCTGCGAAAAGGAGATGCCCACGTCGCCCGCTCCTGCCCTTTGGAAATACCCGACGATGCCGTTCGTGCCCGATGGGTCTGCCGAATGGGCATGGAGCCGGACTTCAGGGCTGGTTTTGCCGATGCCGACGTTCACCGCCTCAGTGCCCGTGCCACCCAGCACGAGGCTGTTGCTCGCCCCCACTTTGGCATTGTAGCCGATGGCGGTGGCGTTGGTGAGGTTGCCTGACAAGACGTCGGCAAAGTGGCCCAGTGCCGTGTTGTTCGAGCCAGTGGTGTTGGAATAAAGCGAATACGTTCCGCTGGCGGTATTGAAGCCACCCGTTGTGTTGGAACGAAGCGACTCAAACCCATTGGCACTGTTAAAGCTGCCGCTGGTGTTTAATATAAGCGCAGCCAATCCATTGGCGGTGTTGCCTCCGCCGGTCGTGTTGAAATAAAGCGCAACCCTTCCATTGGCGGTGTTGGAGAAGCCGCTGGTGTTGGCGTTGCCCGCAAACTCGCCGACAAAGGTGTTGAACTGCGCATTGGTCAGCTCCAGCCGGGGCGAGCCGCCTGCGTTTTTGCGCAGCACCATGTTCTCCGTGCCGCCGAGGTCGAAGCGGATGATGTCCTCGTTGGGGTTTTTCTCTACCTGCACTTTGGTGTTGCCGTCGGCATCCTGCAAAGTGGCGATGTTGCCTGCCCTGATTTCCCGCCAGGCAGCCGCTGCGCTGTCGAAAAACCAAAAAGATTTCGTATCCGAATCGAACACCAGCAGGGCGTTGGCGGCGGTGATGGCGGTGCGCTGCATCGTCGTCATGCGGGGCACGAGCATGCCCTTGTTGTTGGCGCTGACGTCAAGCTGGGCGCTGGGGTCGGCGGCGGTGCCAGTGCTGTTCACGCTGAGGGGCTGCTGGATGTTGGAGGTGGTTTGGGAGAAAAGGGAGATGCCCGCCAGGAGGCAGGCGAGGAAGGGAAGGAGCTTCTTCATGTTGATTATTTCTGCTGTTTTAAAATCCAATTCAAAGCAAGAGAGCGGTGGATTTATTCGACACTTTGCTGCCGCCGGTTTTGCAACCGGCGCTTGCAGGAATCTTATTCAAAGCGACACCTTTTCAAGCCAAAAAGTTACTGCTATTCAGCAACCGTTGAGAAGCGCCGGTTGCAAACCGGCGGCAGCAAAGTGTCGAATAAATCAGCCTGACTACTTAAAAAAATCACTGCGTACTATCCACCTGCTCCCACATTTCAGAGCCTGCGAAATCCCGCAACTCATTCATCTGCTTCATAAAATCCTCCCAGGTCTGCCCCGGCTTCACCTTCTTCATTTCAGCGGAAAAGTCCACCGGCGCTGAGTTTTTGAGCAAAGCGTCGAGGCTTTCGTAAGCATAAACCGCCGTGTGTGTTTCCAAATCCGGCGAGCCGGGATAGACTCGTTTCCAGATTGACCAGCCTTGTATTTTGCCGGATTTGATGGCTTCCAGGCGCATGGCTGTGCCGTCTTCGAGGAATTTTTCGTAGCCGGAGGTCTTGCCGGGCTTCGCTTTGTTTGCAAAAAGCTGGAGGTATTTGCCGGGCTTGCAGGTCGCCTGGTCGCAGCCATTGAAGAAGGAATAGAGGTGGCGGTCAATCAGGTTGCGGGTCTTCTCTGCGCCGTCGGCGATTTCTACTTCCGCCGGGGTCAGCCCTTTGGTCTTCTCGGCCCAAACAAAAGGGGCGCCGAGTTCCTTGCCACTCTTGTAGTAGGTGACGGTGATGAACTCGTAGGGCGCATCCGTGCCGCCGGGGTAGAGGCATTGAAACAGGAACCAGTCCATGATTTCGCCTTTGGCTTTGCTCTGCTGATGGATTTTCTTCCAGACCTTCTCCGCTTCGAGGTACTTGTCCCACATGCCGGGCAGCACTTTCATGCGCTCGACAACAGCGTAAAAGGTTGCCGCAGGCGGCTCCGATGTTTCCGTGGAAAGCACCGGCTCACCGAAATTCAGGTCGTGCGGGTCGGTAATTGGCTCGACGGAGGCAAGGTCGTTGCCCGTGTTTTGAGCCATGATGTTGGCGGTTGCGCCCAAACAAAGGAGCAACAGGGCGACTGCAAGCAGCCGCAGGAGATTGTTTTTCATTGCTAAATGATTTAAGTGAAAAGTGATTGTATGCGTGAATAACAGGTGTCAGATATGGGAAGAAATGGGCGAAATATCAACGCTTTATTTTTTAAACACATAGTCACATAGTTCACATAGCTTTTTGAAAATCAGCGTTCTATGTTATCTATGTGACTATGTGTTTAAAAAATATGCGGCGTTTAATTTACTGACTACTTACTCGCATTAATGGCATAGAAATAATAAGTCGCCGTGTAATCCACCCGCATTTCCGTGCCTATGGATTTTTCATCGCAGCCGCCCGCCGGGGCTTTGCCGCCCGCCGTTTCCACCCGCTGAATTTTGGTGACATTGGCGAAAGCGCCCGCTCCTTTGTTCCATTTGACTTCGAGCAGGAGCCAGGGAATGGCATCGGCTGCCGGGGAGGGCAATTCCTGCAATTTGCTGCCGACCACTTTGCTGCCGTCCGGCAATTCCCAAGCGGGGCCCGTCGCCGCCGGGTCGGTGTTTTTGTAGTGGGTTCCGATTTTAGCGCCCGACTCGTCCATCAAAGTGGCTTCGGGAGCTTTGAAAACCCACTCTAAATTGCCTTTGTCCGTCTTTTTGCATTCATAAATCTGGACGCCTTTTGCCTTCGCCGTGAAGACCAATTTTTCATTTGCCGAGACTTTGAGGATGTTCGGGACGTCGGGCATGGCGGCAGTTTCCGAGGCGGCAGGTTGGGTGGCTTCCGGCACGGCGGCGTCGGCGGCTTCGGGTGCGGAAGACTGGGTTGGCTGCTGGCAGCTTGCGAAAGCAAGCATTGCGAACAGGGAGATGAGGAGGATTTGAAATCTGCTTTTCATGTTGATAGATTGAAGAGATGTGATTGTTTTCATTTGGCTTTTGGGGTTTGGTTTTTGAGGGTTACAGAGATAAATGCTTTACGAAACAAAGGTGCAGTCAGCACCCGCCAGACGCCTTGCCGCATCGTCCCAACGATTGTGCATTGCGTCCCAAAGCGGCAAAAAAGATTTGCCGATTCGTTGCATGGCACGAAGCGGGGGATTGCCCAACTTGTTGAAAGAGAATTATTTGCGAGTCCCGCTCGGCGTCGTTCCGAAGGCTTCCTGGTAAGCCCTCGAAAAATGCGAGAGGTCTTTGAAGCCTACCTGCCAAGCGACTTCGGAGACGGTCAGGGAGGAGTTTTCGAGCAGCGATTTGGCTTTGTGCAGCCGGTGCGAGCGGATGAGGTCTGCGGGCGAAGTGTCTGCCACCGCCTTCATTTTTCGGAACAACTGCGAGCGGCTCATGCCGAGGCTGCGGCAGAGTTGCGGCAGCGCAAAGTCTTCTTTGGAATAATTGGCTTCGACGATGCTTTTGACTTTTTGCAAAAAGGCGTCTTCCACCTGCACGGCTTCCTGCAAAGCCTGCCCTGGCAGCCCGCTTGCCTGTATTTCACCGGCGGAAATTTGCGGTTGGGCAGCCTCCCCGATTTGCATTATTTTGGAAAAATGAGCCGCAATCCGCTGTTGGTTTGCCAGCAGTCTTTCCAGTTGAACGAGCATTTCTTCCACGTCGAAAGGCTTCGCCAAATATGCGTCAGCCCCTCGCCGCAGCCCTGTCATGCGAGAGGCGGCGTCGGCTTTTGCCGTCAAAATCAGGATGGGGATATGGCTGGTGCGCTCGTCATTTTTCAACAGGTCGCAGACTTGGTAGCCGTCTTTTTCGGGCATCATTACGTCGGTGATGATGAGGTCGGGAATGTGCTCGAGGGCAAGCTCGACGCCGATTTTACCGTTGCGGGCGACTTGGGTTTGGTAGGTTGGGGCGAGGCAGGTTTGCAGGTAATTTACCACGTCGGCGTTGTCTTCGATGAGGAGGACAAGGGGTTTTTCAATGCCACCCACGACGCCACCCCTGACCCCTAAAGGGGAACCAAAATCGCTAAAGTCGGAAGCGGTATTTTCATTAAAATCTATCGCAGAATGTAGCTGATTTGGTTCCCCTTTAGGGGTCAGGGGTGGCGTCGGGAGGGCTGCCTGATTTGTCACCGGCAGTCTTACCGTGAAGCTCGTCCCTTTGCCCAACTCGCTTTCCACCGAAACGCTCCCGCCCATCAATTTCACCAATTCCAGCGTGTGCGCCAGCCCAATGCCCGTGCCTTCCCGCTCACGGGTGGTGGAGCTGTCTGCCTGGTAAAAACGGTCGAAAATATGCGGCAAGTCCTTTTCGGCAATGCCGATGCCAGTGTCTGAAACGACGATGTTTAAAGTGCCGCCGAACTCCAGTTCGGCGGAGTCGGCTGAACTGGAGTTCAGCCGCACGGCTACCTCGCCGCCGGAAGGCGTGAATTTCACCGCATTGGAAATCAGGTTGGTCAACACCTGCTTGATTTGCTCCGGGTCGAAGTCCATGACCAGCGTTTCGAAGGTGGTGAAAAAGCGCAGTGACAGGTTTTTGCTGTTGGCGTAGGTCTGAAATGCTTCGGTCACGTAGCGCAGATACGGCACGATGTCTTGCTGCACCAATTGCAGGCGGAGGGCATTGTTTTCGAGTTTGGAGAGGTCGAGGAGTTGGTTGATGAGTTGCAAGAGGCTTTTGCCGTTGCGCTCAATCATGCGAGTGCCTTCCTCCAAAAACTGGGCGGGGCTGTTGCGGATTTGCTGCGCCATGCCCAAAATAACCGTCAGCGGAGTGCGAAATTCGTGGGTCAGGTTGGTGTAGAGCCGGGCGCGCAGGTGGTCAATCTCATGGATGCGGCGGCTTTCGGCAAGGTCGAGTTTCCGGCGGACGCGGCTTCGATAAAAAAAGTAGAACAAACCGCCCGTCGCAGCCGCCAGCAAGCCAAAAAACCAGGCAGTTTTATACCAAAACTCGCGCACCTCGATTTGCAGCACGCGCTCGTTTTTGCCCCAGACGCCCGTCGGGTTGGCAGCGCGGACGATGAGGCGGTACGTCCCGGAGGGTAGGTAGTGGAAGGTGATTTCGTTGTTCGTGCCGTTGAGGTGCCAGTCGTCGTCGTAGCCTTCGAGTTTCCACGAAAAGCGGTTGGCTTCGGGCAGCAGGTAGTTGGCGAGAGCGAGGCGGATGCTGCAAAATCGGTTGCCGGGCGGCAACGTAATTTTTTGGAGCCGGTCGAAGCCAAAAATCTGCTCTTGCCTCGTCCTGCCGTCGGGAGCGAACCACGAGATTTGAGAAATCAGCAGCGAGTCGCTGCCCTGCGAAAAGGAGGTAAGCAGTTCGCCCGGTTTGAAAAAACTGACGCCTTTCAGTCCACCGAAGAACAGGGTTCCGTCCGAATTTTTGAAAAAAGAAAAACGGTTAAACTCGTTGTGCACCAAGCTATTAGCCGTAAAAAAATTGGTGAACAGGCTGACTTGCGGCTGAAAAAAACTCAACCCGTCCCAGGTAGAAATCCAAAGGTTGCCGTTTCCGTCGGGCAGAATTCCGGCGATTTTGTTGGCGGGCAAACCGTTCCGCATGGTGAAAACCTGCCAAGCGCCCGTTTTCACGTCGAGCCGTCGAAGCCCGCCGCCAAGCGTGCCGCACCACAGGCTTTCCTTTTCCAAAAACAAAACCGCCATCGGGAACTCGTGCGCCGTCGGGCTATCCCCCGGAAAATCGAGGAACCGCCGGGCGCCGGGGTCGAACAAAGCCAGCCCCTCGTTGCCCGCTACCCAAACCTGCCCGGCTTCGTTTTCAAGGAAAAATAGGGGCGCCGTTTTGAGTTTTTCGCTTTCGCCCGCCTTCGCCAGGGTTTGAAAACGGCGGGCTTCGGGGTCAAGCAGGATGATTTTGGCGGTTTTTCCGTCGCTGGCAGCGAGCAGAACCTGCCCGTTTTTCAACACTAAAAAAGTCGGGATGGCGTGTTTTTCGAGAAAAAACGGGTCGGCAAGCCCGGTTTTTGGGTCAAAACGAAAGAGATTGGGAGCGCCCGTGCTGCTGTTCCGCGCCGACCAAATGTTGCCTGCCGCGTCGGTTTGCAGGTTGACGGCGTTGTCTGTTCCGACTGCCGCCCCGGCGTTTTTTTCGACCTGTACCGTGCGTTCCACCGAGCCATCGGGGCGCATCCGAAACAGTCCTGTCATTTCGCTCGCCAGCCAGACGTTGCCCGCCCGGTCTGCGACGATGCCCCGAAAGGCGGGGTTCAGGAATTCCATTTGCGCCGTTTTTTGGGGGATGAACTGTTGAAAAAGCGGCTTTTCAAAATTGACGCGCAGGACGCCCTCGGAAGTGGCGAGGTGGATTTGCCTTGAAAAATCGCTTCCCGTGCAGCTTTTGAAATTCAGTTTGGGCAAAAGCGGCTGCAAGTCGAGCCACGAGCCATCGGGGCGGCGCAGCCAAAAATTGACAATGCCCTGGTCGCTTTTCAGGAAAATGACCGCGCCTTTTTTGTCCTCGCCAATCGAAACCAGTCCGGGTTGCGCACCAGGGTAACGTGTGTCTTTTTCAAAGGTCTGCCGCGTTTCATTCCAGGTGCAAACCGTGCCGGAGGAACCGAGAAAAACGCGCAAAGGCATCTCCGGGGCGGCGCTCATCTGGACATTGGTGCTGCTGGGCAGAGTTTGGTCAAGGAGCAAAAGGGTGTCGCAACGAGCGGTTTTGAGGTCTACGCGCAGGATTTGGTTGCTTTTGCCGAACATGTTTGCGGAGAACCAAAGCCGCCCGGTTTTCTGGTCGAAATGCCCTGCCGGTTTGGGGCGAGGGTTGGGCAGGCGGCGAAGCATTGCCGGGTCGGTGCGAAGGCGATAAAGCAGTTGCGTGCTGAAATTGGGGAAAAATCGCCAGACCTCGAACACCTCGTCAGGCGCAGTTTCGAGGCAGAGAAAAATCATGGTGTCCTGCGCCCAGGCGTTGACGAGCCGCCCTTTCAGGTTGGGGATTTCGGCAGTTTTTCGGGTCGTTTTTGCCCCGGAATTTGGGTCGAAAACAGACAGCGCCTGCTCGCCGGGGTAATGCCAGATGACGATTTCGCCCCGCGAGTTTTCGGCAAAGCCGCTGATTTCGGGCAGTTTTTCCCAAACCGTCTGGAAACGGTAGCCATCAAAACGACAGAGCTCGTTCGTGGTGATTGCCCAACGGAAGGGGCTTTTTTGGGTTTCGAGCAATTGGGCTACTTTGTTATCGGGAAGGCCGTCGCGGGCGTTGAACAGGCGGGCGGAAGGGAGCGCAGTTTGAGCGAATGCGGAAGAAAACGGGAGCAGGGCGAGCAGGAAAAAGCGGATGGTTGGAAGCAGCTTTGATTGCAAAAACCGTACACGCAAGAGCGCCTGCACCATGCGTTGCGACATGCTTTGCCTGCCGCCGATGCGCTCGAATTGAATGGAATGCGGGTTGGGTTG
Organism: uncultured Saprospiraceae bacterium; assembly: GCA_964533005.1. Taxonomy (GTDB): domain Bacteria; phylum Bacteroidota; class Bacteroidia; order Chitinophagales; family Saprospiraceae; genus UBA6168. The sequence goes on along the minus strand of CAZHLB010000001.1, from coordinate 2,432 downwards.
GGAAAAAAGAGCGACGCCTGACGCCAGTAGGAGAAGAACAATTAAAAGACTTTTGGACAAAAACAGCCCATGCACAAAGCAAGGCAATAGTTCTTGGTCATGTTTCATCGGGGCGAAGATAAGATGAGCTTTCTGGATGGTACGGCGGGGAATGGCTTGCTAATTGGTCATTTTTCTACGGTGAAGCCTTCGCTATGCAGTGCGGCAGTGATTTTGTCGAGTTGTGCTTCTATTTTTTTCAACCGCTCATTTTCCGTTTTCAATTGCTCAATTTCTATTTGTTGTTCCTGCACTGCCTTCACCAGCGGCATGACAAAATCCGAATAGCGAACGCTGTACATTCCCACCTCGTCGGCAGCCTTTTCCACGCCGCTGAAATCGTAGCCCACCGCCTTCGCCGCCTGCTCCACTTCCTGTGCAATGAAGCCGGTGAATTGCTTTTGCTCGATATCATATTTACCATCCCACTCGCCCAAGTCTTTCTTTCCCAGGAAGCACATTTCGTTTTGCTTATGAATATCCAGGTGATAAGTCACCGGGCGCAGCCGGGTGATGAAATCCAAGCCGGGCACGTTTTCCTGCACCTGAGTCTTGATGCGGGCGTCGCTGTAAGTTGACCAGCTCACCTGCCCGCCAATAAAACTGACACTGTTATTTCCGATTTCCATCCGGTTGCTGACGTTGCTGATGCCGCCTGACAGGTAACCGATACAAACCGTATTGCTAAGATTGCTCAAGGTGAAAAAGGAAGCCGCACCAAGGGCGGTATTGAAATGACCAGTGGTATTGTCGTTTAGCGCACCCGACCCGACGCCGGTGTTGCTCACCCCTGTCGAGTTTAATCTCATCGCTGCCGTGCCAGCGGCGGTATTATGACTGCCGGAGGTATTGGCACGAAGCGCAGCTTCTCCATGCGCCGAGTTGTTGAAGCCGCTGAAGTTGGAATAAAGCGCCTCACGACCGGTAGCGGTGTTTTGGTCGCCGGTTGTGTTGAAACGAAGGGCACTAACCCCCATTGCTGTATTCAAATTGCCGGTCGTGTTGGCATATAATGCTTCGAAGCCGGACGCTGTGTTGTACTCGCCTGTCGTGTTTAACGAGAGCGCATCCCTTCCCTGGGCGGTGTTGAACCTGCCGGACGTATTGGCAAATAAAGCACCGACGCCCACCGCCGTATTGTAAAGACCCGTCGTGTTGGATTGCAAAGCAGAAGCGCCGGTCGCCGTGTTGGATTGCCCCGTTGTGTTGTTTTGCAAGGCTCTTGAACCTGTTGCCGTGTTGGAAGTACCATCCGTATTGGAAAACAGCGCCTGGCGTCCTGTCGCCGTATTGCCAAAGCCCGTCGTATTGCCGAACAAAGCAGAGTGACCGATTGCCGTATTGTCATAGCCTATCGTGTTGGAAAACAAAGCTGCGTTCCCACTCGCCGTGTTGTTAAAACCTATCGTGTTGGCAAACAAGGCTTTCGAGCCAAGCGCTGTGTTTCCTGTTGCGTCAATGGGAAGGGTAACCCCCATCCCATTGTTGTACAGCGCCGAATCACCGACGGCGACGAGGTTGGAACGGTCGGTGTTTTTTTGCAAGGCAAAACCGCCGATTGCCACGTTGGAATTGCCGGTGTTGTTGGTAAAAAGCGCCTCCACGCCGTCAGCCACGTTGTTTGAGCCGGTCGTATTGGAGAAGAGGGCGTATCTGCCGTAGGCGTTGTTGCTATTGCCAATTGAATTGGAAAAAAGCGCACCCACGCCGGAAGCCGTGTTGTAAAAACCCAGGGTATTGGAATAAAGCGCCTCGTAACCATTTGCGGTGTTTTGAATGCCGCCTGCATTAGAAAAGCCTGCCGTAAAACCGACAAATGTGTTGGCGGAAACATTCGGTAATTCCAGCCGGGCGTCTCCATTTGGGTTTTTGACTAGCACCATGTTTTCCGTGCCGCCGAGGTCGAAGCGGATAATGTCTTCGTCAGGGATTTCTTCCACCTGGATTTTCGTGTCGTTGTCGCTGTCTGCCAATGAATTTTGCGCAGCCAGATTCGTCCATGCCGTGCCGTTGTAAAACCAAAAACTACCGGTCGTCGTATCGAAAACGAGCAAGCCGGTGGCGGGCGAGGCAATGCCCGTGCGCTGCGCCGAGGTCATGCGAGGCACGAGCATTCCTTTGTCGGTTGCGCTGACGTCGAGTTGGGCACTGGCATTGGCGGCTGCGCCGGTGCTGTTCACGCTGAGGCTTTGATTGATGTTGGATTGGGAAAAAAGGGCGCTTGCAAAAAGGCAAGCCAGCAACGGAAGGAGGTAGATTGATTTCATGGTTTGAAATTTAGAAATGAACGGATTTTCAAATTTAGTTCTAAAAACGTGAGTTTGGGGCGCACCACGAGGATTAAATGATTGATGATTACATGATTACATGATTGTTGATGGAATGGCGGATGG